>JBJTAV010000027.1:0-18830 GCA_046091005.1 Gammaproteobacteria bacterium
TGATCAGTGGCTAGTCTGGTGGACAACGTAATTACTGAACCTTCACCTGACACACCGCCTTCATGGCCCGAGCCACGGCCTCCTCGCGGGTGGCAGGCGCAGGTAGCCGCGGCAAAGATAACTGCGAGGGCAGAAGTAATGAGGCAACGCGGGCGTTACGGGCAAAGTTGGCGAGCTGCATGAGATTGCCAGCGCTGTCTTCTACAATCGACACCTCGACCACTCCCAGCACCCGACCAGAGTAGGACAATACCGGGCGTGGGAAATCCCACGGTGAAGGCCGGCATCCCTGACCTGACCCGATGCCGAGCAACAGCCGGTACCGCAACATGAAGCTTGCGTCCCGCAATGGGCATGACGATGATTTTGCATAGACTTGTCAGCAGCGCACCGCTAGCGTCTTGTCTATCAACAGGCAGGGAGCAATCCAAAGATGATCAACCACGGTTTTGCGCGCAGCCGTGCTGCGCTTTGCGCTCTGTCTCTGGTCTTGCTACTCGTAGTAACGCAGGTCGCGATGGCGAGCGGCGACCCTCCGGCCGCCGCACCGAGCGCCACCACAGCGGTCGCGATCACCACCGCCCCTGCGATCATCACCGCCCACCAAGGCAATTTTGGTGGCCGTCGGGTGGTCTTTGACGCCTTGGTCGAGGAGACGCTGATCCCGAACGGTAAGGGTGATCCGACGGCGATCTTCAGTAGCTTTTCGTACATTGAGCGTCGCAAGACGGGAGATGCCGAACGCCCGGTCTTGTTTGCCTTCAACGGTGGTCCCGGCTCATCGTCGGTCTGGTTGCATCTCGGACTGCTCGGCCCGCGACGCGTCGATTTTGCGGATCCGGTCAATCCGCCGACCGTTGCTCCGTTTCGTCTCGCCAACAACCCGCATGCCCCGCTCGATGTCGCCGATGTCGTGCTGATCGACCCCGTCTCCACAGGCTTCAGTCGCGTAGTGCCGGGCGCCAGAGTCGAAGACTTGTTCAGCGTCGCGGCAGATGCGCGAGCCACGGCGGAATTCATTCGCCAGTGGCTGACAAGGCACAGTCGCTGGAATTCTTCCATCTACGTCATTGGCGAGTCCTATGGCACCGTGCGAGCCATCGCACTCGCCGGCGCGCTTGCCGGTGGCGTATTTCCGCCGAACGGCACACTCGGTGCCATCAACCTCAGCGGTATCGCCATTGTCGGACCTGCTTTCGGTAACGCAACAGCGCGTCTTGAAGGCAATGATCGTGCTGCACTCACAGATCTTTCCGCCATGGCCGCCACGGCCTGGCATCACGGCAAGGCCGGAAGCAAAGACCGCCCGATCGAAGAATGGATCGATCTCGCACGCACATTTGCAGGGGACGATTATCTCAAGGCGTTGCATGCCGGACATTTGCTCGCTCCGCAGGAGCGTACACGAATTGCTGCGCGCTTAGCCGCGCTCACAGGGTTACCCGCGGCGGCATGGTCGGGCGCGAATCTTCGCCTCGGCATAGCGGCATTTCAGTCGCAGCTGCTGGCGGATCGAGGGCTCACGGTGGGCGCCTACGACTCGCGATACACGCTGCCCACCCGACCCAACGGCAATGACCCGGTAGTCGACGATCCGGCGATGGGCCAGTACGTGCCTAGTTTTGTCGGCGCACTGAATCAATATCTGACGACGGAACTCGGCGTACGCAGCGCGACGCGGTACATCCCGATCAATTTCAGCGAGGTCAACTTCAAGTGGGACTGGGGTGCCGGGCCCGGGGTCGTGCTACCGCGCAACGATGCCACCGACCTTGCGGTCGCACTGCGCCGTAATCCCGCACTGCGCGTGTTCGTGGCCGCCGGATATTTTGATCTCGTGACCACGCTGGGTGCCGCCGAGTACGCGCTTGCCCACTCGGCCATCGATCGCCGGCGGGTGGTTCTGAAGGGCTACCCCTCGGGCCACATGCCCTACCTTGGCGAAGATAGCGCACTCGCGCTTTCGGCCGACTTGCGCGAGTTTTTGCGCGGCGGACTGCCCTCAGCAACTCCGCCCGTCAGAGCCAACGACGGTCGATGATCCGTTTGGCGCTCGAGATGAAGTCGGTGCTGCTCACGGCAATGGCGACGACTATTGTCTTGCCGATCGCTGCGGCAGCGACGCCTGCCGAGCGCGGTCTCGCCGCTGCCACCCCGGTGGTCAGCAGGCGGGTGGAACCCGCCTCTGCCCGCCGCAGCATCATGATCGGCGACAGACGCATCGACTACACAGTGCGTTGGTCCGAGCTGGTTTTGACCGATGCCTCGGATAAGGCACAGGCCACTATTTCTTCGACCAGCTATCAGCGCGAAGGTGCACCCGATCAAAAGAATCGGCCGATCATCGTGTTCTTCAATGGTGGCCCTGGCGCGTCCTCATCGCCCTTGCACTTCGATGCGTTTGGCCCGAGGCAACGCGTCAACCGCAACCCAGCCGCCGATCCGGCATTGAGCGATAACCCCGCCTCGCCGATCGATGTCGCCGATCTGCTGTTCGTTGATCCGGTGGGCACCGGCTTCAGCCGCGAACTGCGTGTCGGCGGCGGCAAAGCGTACTGGAGTCCGCGCGGCGATTCCGAGGCAGCACTCAAGCTTATTCGCCACTGGTTGCGCGAGAACGGTCGGACCACCTCGCCGCTCATCATCGTTGGTCAAAGTTATGGCGGAACTCGCGCTGCACTGATGGCCAGAGAGGTAAGCGATCTCAATGTCGCTGCGATGGTATTGGTATCACCGGCGCTCGACTATTCGGCGGGCGCAGCTGCGCCGGGCAACGACAATGCCTTCGTCTTCGATTTTCCGACCATGGCAGTTGCAGCGTGGCATCACGGCAAGGTGTCACGGACCGATCATGACATCGTGAACATCTGGAGTCGTGCACGCGACTTTGCACTAAATGATTATCTGCATGCCTTGGCGTTGGGGTCGCGATTACCGGAAACGGACAAGGCACAGATCGCGCAACGCATGTCGATGATGATCGGTTTGCCGGCCGAAGAGATTCAGCGTGCCAACTTGCGCGTAACTTCGCAGAATTTTCTTGAACAACTGCTGGCGACAGAAAGTCAACTCGTTGGTCGACTCGATACACGGGTAGCCGCACCCGTAAAGAAACCACTCAATTCCACGAGGCCCGCAGCGGCCAACGATCCGTCACTCGGACTTGGGCGCGACAACGTGATTCGCTCACCGGTCATCGCGAACTACTATCGAGAAGAGGTCGGCGTACGCACAGATCGCGATTACTTCAGTCTGACGCTGGATGTGAACTTCAACTGGAACTGGAGCGACGTTCTCACCGGAGCCACGGGCAGCCCGCGGTTCTGGTTCACCACGACGCCGAACCTGAGTCAATTGATGCGCGAGAAGACGCAGACCAAATTGCTCGTGATCGCTGGTTATTTTGATCTGGCGACGCCGCTGCTCGGCGTCGAGCACGCGATCACTCATGCGAACTTGCCGATGGATCGCGTCGAGTTACTCGCCCTGCAAGGCAGCCACTCGCCCTATGACGATCCGCGGGAACTCGCGGCGGTGGCAGCACGGCTGCGGTCGCTCGCCCGAGCAGCGACGCCGCTCGTTACGGCCAAAGACCTCTGAAGAACCGTCGCAAGTCGCGAGCGAATTCGGTGCGCGTCGCCGTATCCTGGTACATGGCGTGGCCGCCGCTATAGCACTTGAAACGAATTGATGGACTCACGGTCGGCGGCACACGCCGCGCGGTCTCCTCGCCGATCGCGCATGGTCGAAACGAATCGTAGAGACCGCCGACCACCAGCACTCGCATCGCAGGGTTTTGCGCCAGCGCTTCGAGGGTAGCCGGCAGCGGCGGGCCGAGTAGCGGTGGCCCGCTACCCGAGGCTATCGCTGCCGCGATCGCCGCACGGCGCTGCTCGGGACTCACCTCGGCCGTCGCGTAATCCCACCGAGCACCCACTGACTGCGGTGCCGTACCGTCGGCAACGAAACCATGTTCCAGCGGTTCGAGGCCCACGTACGGCAATCCACTGCGAAAGCCGAGGTCATTGCGCAAGTAATGCAGGATCGCCGCACGCGCTGGCTGTCCATGCGGCGAGGTGCGCCGCAGATCGAATACGTAGGCTTCCTGGCCACGAGAAGCCAGAATCTGCGTGCGAAATTGTCGCGGCGATATCTCAAGTCGCTGGCGGTCGATGCGCTCGACCGGCAGACCACTGAAGCGCGCCAGCATCTGTGCAATCTGCTCGCGCTCCTCGTCACGAAGCGTATCGAGACGAGCGAGCGCAGGCGCGTAGACTGACCGTATCCAGTCTTCTGCAGCGCGCTGCACCTCCACGAGCGTCCTGCCGAGCTCGGGTGACAGCAGCCCATGAAAATGAGCGACCGCCGACATATCGACGAGGCCGAGTGCGCGCCGCAGGTTTGGCGATACGAAATCCGTATTGAGCGCCCAGCCACCCGAGATCAATACCAACCCCGCGATCGACTGGCCGCGCGACTGCAGAACATGCGCGACGCTCGCGGCGCGCCCCGCGCCCCAACTCTCGCCGGCGAGAAACACCGGCACAGCTTCGGCACCCTGCTGTAGCAACCATACCCGCACGAACTCGGCGACCGAGGCAACATCGCCGCGCGTGCGATAGAAGAGATCCGCGTATTCGGCCTTGGCCACACGAGCGAAGCCAGTGCCGACCGGATCGACCATCACAAGATCCGTGGCATCAAGCCAGCTGTCGGCGTTATCGATCAGCCGATCGCCTTGAGCCAGCTTCGGCCCGGCGGTGGAGAAATGCAGCAACGAAGAATTCGCGCCAGGCCCGCCATTCCAGACAAAAGTCACCGGACGGGGGCGTCCTGCAGAGGGTACGCGGTATGCGACGTAGCCAATGTAGCCCTGTGCCTCGCCGGTTTCGGGGGCACGAATGGCGAGTCGGCCGATTTCAGCGGTGTAGGTGAACCGCTGACCAGCGATCCGCGACTCGTGGCGCGTTCTTACCGCCGCCTCGCCGTCGCTGATCGAGGTCAGCGTCAGCGGTGCGGGCAATGGATCGGCCTCGAGCTGCGCTGATGGCGCCGCTGCGAGGGTGCTTGCGGCCATCACCGCAAGAACACCTCGCATACTCTTCAGATCGCGGAACGATCCGATCAGAATTTTGCGCGTACGCCGACGAACCATTGCCGACCAATGATATCGCCGTAGTTCAGCGTCGGGTACGAGGGCTCTTCATCGGTCACGTTCACCACACCCGCACGCACGGCGAACTTGCCGAAATCATACTGACCCGAGATGTTGTGAATGATGTTTTGGTCAATGAATGGGTTCGGATCGTTCTCGATGGTTGCATTGGCAACACGCAGCACGTCGGCGAGGTAGTTCATCTGGTAAGACGCACGCCACGAACCCTTGCTCCAACGCAGATCAACTCGCGCCGCCCAATCCGGCTGCGTCACCGTGTTGTCGGTGCGCGTAAACGTAGTGCCGGTGACCGAGGTGGTGAGCAGACCCGTGTGCGTCGCCTCAAGGCCAATCTCGAAGCTGCCGAATTCACCCGGCTGGAACTGGTAGTTGAGGTTGTAGACCTCACCGCGGAACTTGACCACGCCCGCATTGAACGTGGTCGTCCTGCCCGTGACGATGGTCCCTGCCGGATTAAGACCGTCGCCCTGTGCAAGCCGGGTAAACGTTGCGCAGATATCAGCGGGCTGCGGCGTGCTGTCGAAACAGGTTGCCGCGAAATCGAGCACCGTGAATGCCGACAACCCGTTCTCGAGATCAATCTCGATGCGATCGGCGACGAGCGTAAGCCCGGGGATTGCCGACGGCTGCAACACGAAGCCGAAGCTGATGGTGTCGGCGATCTCGTTGCGCAGCGCCGGGTTGCCGCCGGTCGTGATGAGCGTGCGCGCGAAGTTCTCAGCAGGATTCTGGAAGGTCGCGAGCGGCCCGTATTGCGGGTTAGCGGCGAACAAGGCCTGACAGTTGGCGCGGCGCACAGCAGGATTCGGACCACCGTTGATACGGTCCGCATCACACGGATCTTGGCCGATCGAGCCAAGTGCCGTGACCTGCGGAGCCACAAGCTGCGTCAGTGTCGGCGCGCGGAAGTTACGGCTGATCGAAGTGCGCAGCGTCATATCGTCCGCCACCGTCCAGCGCAGTCCGGCGTTCCAAACATCCTCTTTGCCGGCGAGTGAGTTGTCGACGGAACGGAATGCCGTGGAGAGTTCCAGATTCTTGACCAAGGGGATTGCCGCACCTTCATCGAGCAGCGGCACCAGCAACTCGACCGAGAACTCGTTGGTGTCGTACTTGCCCCCTTGAGGCACCTCGCGCGTACCCGCATTGAAGAGCCCAAGCTGATTGGCCTGCAGCGGGACGAACTTCACCTCTTCTCGACGATGTTCGTACGCGAGCGAGAATTTCGCTTCGCCTGCAGGCAGAGTAACCAGTGGACCGCCGAGCGTCAGCAGCACGTCAGTCTGGTCGTTGGTGAAATCGGTACCGGCAAGCACATTGATATAATCACGCGCCGCCTGACTGACGTTGCCCTGACCGAACGGATTGATTGGCGCACAGGTCGGATCGTCGTTGGTGGTGACGGCGTCGGCGTTGACCGCGCACACGATCGCGCCCGAGGCGTTCCGCGCAGCACTGATTGCCCGGTTGAACTTGGCGTTGTCGACTTCCCATCGACGAGCCTCGCCCTTCACGCGTGCCTGACTGATCGAGGCCGACCAGTACATGTCACGCTCACCCCAAAGAAATTCGCCGTCGGCACCCACCACGCCGCGTACGGTCTCGGTGTCGAACGTCTGCTCGTCGGTCGGCACGAGATCCGTAAAGATCTTCGACAGGAAGAGCGGCGTGCCGGTCGCAAAGCGAGGATTGGCCTGCGATAGCGTTGCGATCGCCGCCGCCGAGAGGAAGGGGTTGCTGACTGTGAAAGCAATCGGACCCGCGCCACTCGCCGCCGGATTGAGAATGGTACGGCTCTCGCCCTGCGGCGTCTCGACGCCCTTGGTCTTGGCGTAAAGCAGCTCGCCGTGCAGTGACAAACTGTCGCTGATCGAGAAGTTACCCAGCGCATTGGCAGCAACACGCTCCACACCCGTGCGGATCACCGGCACGAGGTTCGCGTAGCTGAAACCATCTCCGCCTGCAGCAAAAGGCACGCCGTTCAAGGTGCCGAGACGATAAGGAACCACCGCACCGCTGCGATCGAACTGCAGCTGACTGCCGTTGAGGCTGGTCATCAGGGCGGCGACCGGCGCCGGCGTGTTGTAGATCACGCCGTTTTCATTGAAGTTCCAGAAACGCGCACCGATGATCTCGCGCACCGACGGAATGCCGTCGTTGGGGCCGGTGTCGGCAGCATTGGTGCCGGTGATGCGTGCGAGCGCGCCGCGCGGTCGATCGCCGTACCCGAGCACAGGCGTCTCCGACCATTCAACATTGAGCGCAATGTTGCCGCGATCTTCGGCAAAGTTTGAACCCAAAGTCACGCGTGCGTTGTTGACTTCGTAATCGCCACGATCGGCGTTGCCAGTCTGCACATCGAACTCCAGACCTTCGAAGTTCTTTTTGAGAACGTAGTTGACGACACCGGCGATGGCGTCCGAACCATAAACGGCTGCACCGCTGCCTTGCACGATCTCGACGCGATCGAGCAGACCCGTGGGGATGATGTTTGCGTCGACCTGGGCATCGCCAAGACCACTCGAACTCGTCACCATACGACGACCGTTGACCAAGGTGAGCGTGCGCCCCGCACCCAAACCAAACAGCGAGGCAAACTGCTGACCGGAACCGCTTGATGCACCACCGCCGCTTGCCAGGCTGAGCGCCGGGTTGGCAGAAGTCAGCTGATTGATGGCCTGAGCGGCACTGACGAAGCCGCGATCACTCAATAACTGCTGATCGACCATGACGATCGGCGTGGACGTGTCGGTGGCACTGCGCCGAATGCGCGACCCCGTGACCACGACTTCCTCGAGATCCTGCGCGCCTGCCGCCGTGCCCTGCTCCGCCGACTGCGCCGCGGCCGGCAAGGGATTGGCAAGAAAGGCCGGCACTACGAGAGCCTGACCGAGGACGACACCGAGGAATTTGTTCATGACATCTCCGCTGCAAGCGCGGGTCGGCAATCGACCGCTCGCTAAATCTGTTAACGCAAGATAAGTTTAAGCAGTACCCGGGACAAATCTTGCCCATCGCAGGCAACGCATCGTCGAGCACAGCATGATTTATGTGTTTCGCCGCCCTCTGCGAGCGATTCTTTCCGACCACCACGCCCAATAGCCGAGCCCGATGACGCTCCAACCCAGCACCAGCAGATACGGTCGCCCGTCCGCCTCCAGCCCGAGGAGGGCCACCAACACGGCCAGCACCACGCCAATCCAGCCGATCAATTTCACTCTTGACGGCTGCCACTTCAAGGCTGCCTCGCGCGCCACCTCGGGGTGATGATCGATCACGCGAACGGCGCAGTACGAGCAGGCCATGTACTTGATCATTGTCGGGATATTCACTGCGAGCAGCAAGAACAACAGACTCGAGGGCAACAGCATGCCCGCCATGCCGAGTCCGTAGGCCAGTAGTACCGCGATGTGCGGAGTGCCGAACTTGGGATGGATACGGCCGACGACCGACGGCAAAGCGCCGTTTCGACCCATGGCAAAAAGAGCGCGGGAGAAACTGATGGCGATCGCATTGACCGACTTGAGGATCGATACAGTCGCCGCGCCGATGATCAGTGGCAGCGCCCAGTCACCGAGTGGCACGCGCGCCGCCTCGAGCAGCGGCGCTTCGCTCGTAGCCAACTTCGCAGGCCCGAGCAGTCCAAGAACGGTAAAGGCCACCGCCAGATACACCACGGCCGTCAGCAGAATGGCCATCGCAATGCCGCGCGGCACGGTGCGCTGCGGATCACGCACCTCTTCGCCGATCTCCACCGCCGACTCGATGCCGAGAAAAAGCGAGATCATCAGCGAGACGCAGGCGAACACGGCCGCCCAGCCAGATTCGAGCAAGGGGCCAACGACTGCGGTGTTGGTGAGCGGCAGACCTGTGCCGACGAACAATGTCAGCGCGCCGAGCAACACGAGCATCAAGAGAGTCTGTGCCCTTGCCGCGACGTTGATGCCAAAGTAATTTAGCGCAAACACGATCGTCAAAATTGCCGCGATTGTCAGGTGGCGCGGCAGTGCGATCACCATGGAAAGGTAATCGATGAGCACCACGGTCAGCACGGTCAGGGCGCCGACATTGCTGAGGATCCGCAGCCACGCGATCATGAAACCCGCTAGTGGATGAATGAATTGGCGTGGCCATTCGTAGGATGCGCCCGATTTCGGCAGCGCCGAGGCGAGCCAGGCATACGCGAGCGCAAAGGCAACCATGGGGATCGCCGCGACCAGCACCGCGATGAGCAAACCTGAGCCCGCGATTTGTGCGGCAGGCGCCAGCACGGAAAAAATTGACACGCCGATGGCTGACCCGGCACCGAGCATGACGACGCTGAGCAGGCCAACATTGGCCCGCAGTTGCGGCGGCGATGTCTGTTCGCTCAACGCGCACCCGCCTTGCGCGGCGCAACCGCCATGCACTCCACCTCGAGCGTGGCACCCAGCGCGAGGCCATCCGCGCCGAATGCGCTGCGCGCAGGCAAGCGATCCGGCTTGAAGTACGTCACATAGACCTTGTTGAACTCACCCCACTGCGACATGTCATCGAGCATGACGAGGCACTTGAACATGTCATCCATGGTTACCCCAGCCAACCGGGCAGAGGCCTTCAAGTTGTCCATGGCCGCGCGCGCCTGAGCCTCGATCCCCACAGGGATTTGTCCGTCCGCCGTGGCGCCGATTTGACCGGAGAGATAAACGACATCGCCAACCCGTACTGCCGGCGAAAACGGCAGACGCGAGCCTGGCGAACGGAAATACTCGACGAGGTCGCGCTCCGGCGCAGACTGCGTTGCAGACTGCGGCGCCGACAGATTCACCGCGCAGCCGGCAGCAAGAGCAAACGGAATCAACAGCAACATTCTAAGCAAAGAAAATCTCATGGCGTCTCGAGCTCCTGCGACGGTGGTGGGTCGGCAAACGGTCGAATGCTCAATTCACGATAGATTTCGGCGGGATGGTAGACGGTACCGCCCTTCATTACGAGCCGCGCACGCTTGATGACGCGAATGTCCTGCAGAGGATCCCCCTGCACGAGAAAAAAATCGGCGAACTTGCCACGCTCGATACTGCCGGTATCGCGTTCGAGCCCGAGGTAGCGCGCGGCATCAAGTGTTGCGAGTCGCAAGGCATCCGCGGCACTGATGCCGGCCTTGGTATAGAGTTCGATCTCGCGGTGCACCGTGAAACCGGTTCCGTCATCCGTGCCCGGCAGCAACTGAATCCCATCGTTGTGCAAGAGCTTCAGCACTTCGAGAACCTTGTCGAAGCCGCGGATGTATTGCCGATCCTCCTCAACGGAACCGAGCGGCACGAAAGTACGCTTGCGATAGCGCTGGTATCCCACCGGGACATGGTCGAGATAATCCGCGTCACCATCCGGGACGATACCCGCGCGGCTTGTCATCAGTCGCTCGAGAATCACCGCGGTCGTATCGAGCGCAACACCCTTGGATTTCATCAAGTCCACGGTGCGACGGACTCGAGGATTTGCGAGATCGAGCGTTGCGGCACGCGCCATGCCCGTCAATCGCAGCAGCGTGCGCGTGTCCTCACCGGGCTGCAGCAACCAACCCAGCATCAATTGATTGACATGTGCGATGTCATCGTAGCCATCAAGAATCGCCTGATCCGGCGACATAAAGGCCGGCACATGACCCGTTACCTTGAGCCCACGCGCATGCGCGCGGGCAGCCAAGCGCGCAACCCAGGCCGGGTTCATCGAGTTGTAGATCTTGATTTGTCGATAACCACGGTCGGCGTACCAGTCGACCGCACGCAGCGCATCACCCTCACGCTCCGGAATAATGCCGTTGCGCGCCGAGAACGGACTACGTCCCTCGATGAATCCGTTAGCGGAGATCCGCGGTCCGGCAATCTCGCCGGACTCGATGCGGGGTATCAGATCGAGCAGAAAACCGTTGGCATTACCCATATCCCGCGTCGCAGTCACACCGGCAGCCAAATAAAAGAGTCCTGATCGCAGGGTGGCATGGGAGTGCATGTCATGCAGCCCAGGCACCAGCGTTCCACCTTCGCCCTCGATCACCCACTGATCGGTAACCGGTATGCTGTCCTCAACTGACGGCATCACCGCGGTGATCCGGTCGCGCATTACGACTACCGTGGAAAGCGCGGAAAGTTGACCGACATGCGGATCAAAGATGCGCACGTTGCGGATTCGGATCGGTATGTTGCTGCGTCGAGCGAGTCGGGCCTGCATCGCCCGAACGGCCTCCACCTCGAGTTCGCTGCCGAGCTTCAAGAGCACCGGCGCAAGAAATTCGTAGCCCTCGCGAACGACAACAGACTTGTCGTCAAATTGGGCGAACAGCCGTTGCTGCGTATCGAGCATGAGCAGATCAGGCTCGAGACCGAGACCGTGCAAGCGATAGATCGTCACCGTTACGGCAGCCGATCCCTCGCCGAGACTTGTCTCGCGTACCGTTTCGAGTCGCAGCGCCCCCGAAGGCAACGCCTCGATGCGTCGCTGCTCGGTCTTGAGCAAAGCGCGCGCATAAATACCGAGCGCCCAAGGGCTGCGATCGTTCAATAGATACATCTGGGGTCGAGGCGATTTGACATCGCCGCGGTCAGCTTGGCTGGTCCAACGCGCCCGCCCGCTCTGCCACCAATAGCGCTCCTCGACGACCCCGCCCATCAACGACGTGCCTTGCACTCGCCACTCGAGCGGAATACCCGCGTCGTTCAGACGGATCGTTTCGCGATGCTTCGGACCACGACCGTTGTTGTCGACATGAAAGTCGACTTCCACGAGATCCTCGGCAGTCGAACCGACGACGTACCCGACTTTCTCGCTGCCCTGAATGATCGTCAGTCGCTCGAGCGTCTGGGCAACGCCTTGTTGTGCAAGCGCAAAACAAAAGAGACATGCCAGCGCAATGGCGGGTATGCGCGACGATCGAGACTCAGCTATCGCGCGATGATTCATGGGCAAGCACTCCGGACGCAGCAGCGCGTCGATGAACATAGGCGGTAGCCGCCAGATCCTGAACCACATGTCCGAGGGACTTGTAGAGCGTCAACTGCGAGTCGTCCTGTCGCCCCGCCACTCGGGCAAGCAGCACCTCGCCGATTTCGGCCACGATGTGCTCGTCACTCACGAGCCCAGCCGCGCGCGCCTTAATGAATTCGGCAGCCGCTGCGAGTGCCGATCGCCGGCTATCGACGATGTAGCGACTCGCGACCACCAGATCATCATCGACCTCGACGGGCCCCGGGAAACTCGAGCCGACGGCATTCACGTGGGTACCGCAATTCAACCAGGCATGTTTGAGCACCGGCACCGCTGATGAGGTGGTGGTACAGATGACATCGGCGTTCGCCGCTGCCGCTGCGGGATCGGTGACCACCGTCACCTCACAGTCGGAACCCACGCGCAACAAGTCGCACAAAGCGCGTGCTTTCTGCGCGTCGCGCCCCCAAAGAATCACTCGCTCAAAGCTGCGCACTCGGCGTAATGCGTGAAAATGAGCCTCCGCTTGCACGCCGGTGCCGAAGATTGCAAGAACCCTGGAGTTCGCGCGAGCCAGTGCATCGGTGGCCACGGCGCTCGCGCAAGCGGTGCGGATCCGCGTGATTTCGTGGGCGTCGGCCAGACAAACGGGCTCACCAGATAAGCGGTCGAAGAGCAGCACGCCGCCACGATGCCGGGAGCGCCCTTCACGCGCCGGATCGCTGAATACGCTGATAACCTTGGCACCGAACCCGATATCATTCGCTGCGACCCCGGGCATCAGCGCAAAAAGTTGTCCAGCACCAAGCGTCGAGATGCTGCGCAGTGGTTGCTCGATCCCTTCGGCGCTAAAGTCGCGCATCGCTTCGCGGACTGCGGCGATGCATCCCGCCCAGTCGAGCCAATGAGCAACCTCGTCTGCGCCGTAAACGGCGAGATTGACGGCAGACATGCTACTCAAGGCGCCGCGCCAAAGAATTTTCGCAGATCGTCACCGAGCGTCTTGGCGGTGGAGTCGATCGAATACGCCATGTGCCCGCCCGGATATTCATTTACCCATGTTCGCTCGGCCGGCCAGCCGGATTGTGTCGCGGCATACTCGGCCGCACCGATCGTGGTCTGGGTATCGTGATAGCCGGTTCCGAGCATCACGCGAAAGCGCGGATTCTTGTTCATCAACAAATTGATCGAATCGACATAGGGCCAGTCGCCAAACGGCGACTTGGCACCCCAATCCCAGGCATCGAATCCGCCGACTCCTGCCGAAAATATGTAGGGCTCATCCCAATCCACCTTGAGCGTCTGACGCATGTGGCGCTCGAAAGCCTGCTCGAGCGCGTGTGGCAGCACGTTGGAGGGATCCGGACCGGCACCGCGCTCGTCGATCTTTGCGGTGTAGCGGGAGTCGTTACGGCCAAGCAACAAACCTCGATCCTTCAGGAGTTCGGCCCGATAGCGCTCCTTGGTGATTTTGAGGTCATTCTGCAAGTACCACGCCGCACTGATCCCGGAAAACTCCTGCAGCCGCTTGGCGATACGTTCGCGCTCGTTCGGCGGCAGCGTGTTGCCGCGATAGAGTGCGAGCAGATACTCGTCGCGGGCAAATTCGCGTGACGCCGCGATGAACCCCTCGAGCGTCCTTCCCTCACGATTCGCAAAGCCGAAATGCCAGGCAGTCGCCGCCAAGGTCGGCAACGAAACCACATAACTGATGATGTTGCGCGGTCGCTGTGAGTACTCTGCGATGTTCACGGCTTGACCGAACAGCACCATGCCATCAAGCAGCACGGGTTCGCGCGCCGTGGCCAGTTGACGGCCCACCTCAGCCGCACGGTGCGTTCCGTAGCTCTCGCCGAAGACGAACTTCGGCGAGTCGAGGCGGCCGTGCTTGCGCAACCATGCGGTGATGTACGCGGCAGTCTGCTGTCCGTCGGCGACGACCGAATGGTAATCCGCCGGATTCTTGCCTGGAGCCACTCGACTGAAGCCGGTGGCAGCCGGGTCAATAAAAACGAGATCCGTCGAATCTAGTAGCGAATAAGGGTTTTGCTCGAGTTGCCAGCCGATGTTGCCCGCTTGCGGATCCTCGGGGAACCTGACGCGATGCGGACCGAATGAGCCCATGTGCAGATAGACCGAGGCGACGATCGGTCCGCCATTAAAGACAAACATCACCGGGCGCCGTGCGGTGTCGACCTTGCGACCGTTCAACGTATCGACCGTGTAGGCGAAGGTCACCACCCGCGCACCGTGCCGACCCTTCGAATCGGCGACATCGATGCCGTCGACCGTGGCGGTATAAGCGACGCGCAGGCCGTTGAACACGCCGCTGTGTTGGGTGATGACGGCGGGGCGCACCGTACCGGTCGGCGGCCCGGCACCAAGCGGCGAGGTTCGCGTCACGCTTGGGTTCGCCAAAGAATTTATCGAGCCGAGCAGCGAGCTGACCGCAATTATGACGACGCGGACCGTCGCGCGTGCTCGGCGGCCCTGAAAGAGTCGGGCAGAGAAATGGGCGGCAGAGTTCATATTGACCTCACGGTAGCGGCCAGCCGGCCCGACAGTTATGCAGGTTGAAGCGCCCGACGCGTAGGCGCTGCATAAACGTACCGCCTCGCCGCCCGGGTATCACCGAGGTTATTCGGCAGTGCGCGACGTGCCGAGACGCAGCGGTATCGCGGTCGTCGACTTCAGTTCCGTCAACGTGACCGTGGATTGCACGTTCTGTACGCCCGGCAACTTGAGCAAGGTTTTGAACATGAAGTTTTGGTACCAGTCCATCGAAGGCGCGATGATTTTCATCATGATATCCATCTCGCCAAAGATCGCGTGACACTCCAGAATCTCCGGCGTCAACTCTACCTTGCGTAAAAAGTCCTCGCGCTGCGCATCAGTCAATGTGGCCATGCGCAGGTAGGCGAAAATGTAGATGAACTCGCCGAACTTTGACGGGTTCACGAGCGCCACTTGGCGACGGATGTAGCCCTCGTCCTTAAGCCGCTGCAAACGACGCCAACACGGTGATTGCGACAAACCGACGCGCTCGGCGAGTTCCCCGGACGACAGCGAACAATCGCGCTGCAGTTGATCGAGGATGCGTAAATCAAGCTTCGAGAGATCTTCGGTCATGACGGAATCTTTATTCCGTATGAGACACGAATCAACAGTTTTCTTGCTTTATCGCGGGAGCGAGGCGACACGATTCATGCAGTGGACGGGCCCCTGTGATGGAAATAGCATGGGTTTAGTCCATACCCCCCTGCTACCCTTTCGGCCCATGAGTGGTGATCTTCCGATGGACATGACGCGCCGAGAATGGCTCACCGTCGCCGGCAGCCTGCCCTTTGCCGGGCACGGTCTTGCCTCGGCCACGCCAACCGATGGCCGCAATACGGGACAGAGCAAGCGATTTCCCGAAAAGGCCGCCTTTGCGCCGATGGGCGTGACCTATCTCGACTCCGGCGCACAGCACCCCCTGCCGCTTGGTGCAAAGGCTGCCGCGGAGGCATATCTTGCCTCCCGCAGCCTCGATGTGTCCGCTCCGAAGTTCGAACTCGATTCACAAGGTGCCCTGATTCGCTTTGCTCGGCTGGTGCATGCCGATCCCGACGAGGTCACCTTCGTTCAAAGCACCACGACTGGCGAGCAAATGGTGTTGCGTGCGCTCGGCATACCGGAGTCTGGCGGTCATGTCGTCAGCGAAACACTGCATTTCTTTGGTAGCCTGCCGCTCTACGAAGAAATGGCCCGACAGGGCATGCAGGTAAGCTGGGTGCATCCGCGCGACGGACGCATCGAACTCGAAGACCTTCGACGCGCCATCGTGCCCGGCACCAAGCTAGTGGCGCTCTCGCTGGTTTCGACGATCAACGGCTTTCAGCACGACCTGAAAGCGGTCTGTGAAATCGCTCATGCGGCTGGCGCGCTGGTTTTTGCCGACATCATCCACGCGGCGGGCTGCGTGCCGATCGATCTGCATGACAGCGGTGTCGATTTTGCCTCGACGGCGAGCTACAAGTGGCTAATGGGAGACTTTGGACTCGGCTTCCTGTACGTCCGCAAGGATCTTCAGGCGAAGCTGAAACGCGCGTTCTACGGATATTTCGGCATCGGCCGATTTCAGAGTCATGTATATCCGCTCGACCCGCCCGGCGAAAAAACCGCCGATTACGCGTTCCGCGACAACGCGACCGGCGCATTTGCCCTTGGTACGCACGCTCATGCGCCGATCGCGATGCTCAATCACTCGCTGGAATACATCCATGCACTCGGCGTTGCGAATATCCAGGCCCACGCGCAGACGCTGGTCTCACGCCTGAAGGACGAGCTGCCCAAACTCGGCTACACGCTGCTGACGCCCAAAGAATCGCAGACCCCATTGGTCGCTTGCGTAATGCCGAACGCAACGGCCACGCTCGGGCCGAAGTTGAATGCAGCGAATGTCAAAATCACGACCGCATCGAACCGATTCCGCATCTCCGTGTCGGTGTTCAACGACATGACCGACATCGATCGCCTGCTCGCAGCGCTCGGTCGCGCTTGATCAGTTCGCTCTGCACGCGGTCGCAGCAACGACGGGATCGCGCTGCCATTGCCAAACCGACATGGATTCGCCGCGCGGCAGATAGCGGATGGAGAAATCGCGGCCGTCCCGTCTGATCTGCAATTCGAGCTCGCGCTGCTGATCGCCCTGGATGGCGTCCTGACCCACCGGCCGCAGAATCTCGTCACCATTGCGCAGACCCGCAAGCTCCGCGGCGGAGCGGGGCACGAGCCCCCTCACGATCCTGCGGGGCTCGGCCAGCACCTTGGGTTCGAAGCCGAGTTCGTAGCGCCGCAACATCGCGGTCGTGCGGCGAAAGCATGGGCCGAAAGCCGATGAGTCGGGAATCTGCCACGCCCCACCGAGCATCGCGCGGTAGACACCAACCTCTTCTTCACCGAGTTCATTACGTAACAGACCCTCCCAATCGGTGAGCCCAAGACGCTGGCCGGCGAGTTCCCTGCGGCGCATCTCACGTACCAAATCATCGAGCGAACGGCGTCCCTCACTGCGTTTGCGCAGTCGATGGTCGAGGTTCGCGAAATAGAAGGAACCGCGATCGTAGGGAATGGTGCGGATCCGCGTGTCTTCCCAGAAACGCAGCGGCACCTCGGCGAACGGCGCATCACCCAGCGCATTGGTGAAATAGCGACCAGCATGAAAATTCAGGTCGTTCAAAAAATCATCCTCGCCGATCATTCCGAATCGCCATGGCAGCTCGCGCTGATAAAACACCGCGAGACCTTCGGGAAACCACTGCGAAGCGAGCCCCGGAGGATTCGCGATGTAGGGCGATCGCGTGTGAAACATCTCGTGCGTCAGCGTCAAGCGAAAATCGGCCTCGTCCGTCCCTGTGTCAAACGTGCCCACGAACGAATCCTGCAATCCGACCCCGCCACCGGGATTGACCAGATTGCGGCGCAGAAACACGCCGTAACGCAGCGCAGCACCACCAGAAAAAAATTCATCGAAACGCGCATAGAGTTGCTCAGTCCAGCGCATGAGCTCACGCGCATCGAAAGGCGGCTCACCCATCCAGGCTGCGAAGAAACCTCGGTCGCGGGCGTCCTCGGGATAGAGCGAGACTCGCCCTCCCATATAGAACGACCTCGCCAGGCGCGACGGCGGTGCAGCCACATCGAGTACGGTGTCGCCGACACCAAAGCTGCTGACCCCGCGCGCTCCCGCAGGCAAGGCCGAGAGGTCCCACTGCACGCTCAAAAGATGAGGAATTTCGACATCCGGCAGCAAAAGGAATGCGACACCCGCCCCCGAGAACCCACCGCCCTCGCGACGCAACTCGAACGGCGGCGCCGCTCCGCGCGTCGCCAAGCGATTGTTAATCGCGGCGCGATAGCGGATCTGCAGCGCGCCCGTCACCGCTCGCGCGGAACGCCAATAGCGTATGGCGCTCGCATCCTCACCCTCATCGCTCACCGTCAGCGGTAGCTCACCGTGCGCATCGCTCGCAGCGACCACGATTTCCCGCGCGACGGTATCGACATTGGATACGACGTGCGCCATCCGTAACTGCAGCGCTTCAGGCGCGCTCGACCTGATGACCGGTGTCTCCCACCGAATGATGACATCGACACTCAAGATCTCGCCGTCGGCCGCAGCTATCGGGCGTAACTGCAATTCCAACGACGGCGGAATCGCCGGCGATGACGCAGCAAAGACTCCCACCGTCAACAAATTACAAAACAACAGCACAACGACCGCCGCTGACCACTTCATCGAATGCTCCCCAATCAAGATCGTGTACCGACCCACCGTTTTCTGCTCAGGTCAGGCCGCTAAAGCATACGCCATAGCGGGGGTTTTCATGCCGAGGGCTTGGTGGGGCCGACGGGTGTTGTAGAAGCGGATCCACTCTGCGATGACACGCGAGGCGTGTTGTTGGGTTTCAAAGCGATGACGATGGACGCATTGCTCTTTCAAAGTGCGGATAACGCGTTCAATCATTCCATTCTGCTGCGGGCAGTGCGGCGTGATGAACTCCTGCTTCAGGCCGTAACTGCGCACGAGGCGCGTGTAGGCCCGAGAGGTAAAAACGAGCCCGTTGTCCGACCTCAACAGGAACGGCGTAGGAACGCGTCCCAACGTCCCGAACCTCGCGATCAACGCCTGCTCGAGCGCCGCCATAGC
>JBJTAV010000028.1:0-7941 GCA_046091005.1 Gammaproteobacteria bacterium
GATATTCGAAGTTTTGGCGGTGATCTCCACCGCCTCGTTGGCACGCGCCGTACCGAGTGCGCGCAGTTCACGCGCAATGGGTTGCAGCGACACCTCGCGCGACACGACAGAGATCGGCATACCGGCGGCCGGCGGGCCGCCGCGCATTCCCGTGGCCCCAGGCCGGCCCGGCCCGCTAGCGCCGCGCGACGCTGCGCCTTGGCCCTGCACGCCGCCTGAACCTTGCACGCCGCCTGGACCTTGCGCGCCGCTTGGACCTTGCGCGCTACTGGGAGGGCCCATGCCACCCCCTCCTGGGCTGCCAGCACGACGAGTGGCGTAAATCGCCCAGCCGCTACTGAGTAGCGCGACCAGGAGACTGACGATGACGATGGGATTGCGGGCGGCTGACATCGCCCAATTATCTCACGCGCCCCCGGCCTGCATCGGCCAAGTAGCGGCGTACCAACCAATCGCGATCGACCCAGCGATCAGCAAAATGACGGTGATGATCAGCATGACCCGGCGAAGAAACATCAAAGAAGTCCTCATGCGCTGCGTTCAACGCAGAACGGCACTCACCGCAGCGGCAACATGCCTTTTTGATCGAACGGCACCGTACGCAGCAGGCCACTGTCGAGTTTCACTTCACCGCGCAAGCGGTAGCCGAGCTCGTTGGGTCTGGAACCCTCTTTGCGTGCACGCTCGACGAGCTTCAGCAGGGTCCCCGCAAGATTGGCCGTGACCAGCATGTCGAACTCGGCCTCGCCGCGCGCCGGTACCACGAAACTGCTGCCCGAGAGGCCGCGACCGAGTTCTTCGCCGCCAAGCTCGATGGTGTAGGTGATACCGCGCACGCGCAGCTCGCGATCATTGGGGTTCTGCACTTTCATGCGGGCGCGAAAGCGCTGTTCGAACAAATCGCCTTTGATGATTTCGACGTCGGCGACGGCGAGCTTGGGCGCCTCGAGCCGGGGCCCCAAGGCCGCGCAGCCCGATAGCAGGGCGGCGAGCAGCACCCACGACCATTGTTTCAAATACTTGCGAATCCGGTAGTTGCGAATCACGCGGAGAGCTTCCCGAGGCGTGGCCCGATTTCATTGCCGAGTCTACTCGCTCGACCCAATACGCAGTAGGCTGGTGTCGCTCGCCGCAACGCGCTCGGAGACGCACTCGGAGAGCGCCGTGCAGATCAACACGCTAATTAATACTGAGTGTCTAATAATACTGTATGACATACACATCTATGATGGGGCGAGAACACATCGGGCAAAACTCCGGCAAGCAGCGATTCGGCGGGCTGTGGCTGGCACTGCTGGCTGCGGCCCTCGGCTTACTCGCCAGCCCATCGCACGCGCAGGTGCTGGACCTCGCGAGCTACCCGCAAAGTTCGCTGGAAATTGTCGCCAAGGGCGCTCGCCACAAGTTCGAGATCTGGATCGCCGACACCCCTGATCGACAGCGCCAGGGCCTGATGTACGTGCGCGATCTGCCCGCGAATCAGGGCATGTTGTTCGTGAACGAGTCGTCGCGGGTGTCCTCGTTCTGGATGAAAAATACCTACATTCCGCTCGATATGCTGTTCATCGACCCCCGCGGCAAGGTTGTCGCGATCTTCGCCAACACCACGCCGCTCTCCCTCGAGCCAGTCGGTCCGGTGACGCCGGTGCTCGCCATTCTCGAACTTCGAGGCGGCGAAAGCGCTCGGCGGGGCATCCGCAAGGGCGATCGGGTGATCCATCAGGTTTTCGCGCCGTGACGGCACAAATCGGTACGCGAGCAAGCGCAGGACTTTTGCTCGCCGGACTACTGGGGTGTACGGCACTGGCGGCGGCGCCACGGCCGGCCGAGGGATTGCGGGTTGAAGGCCGTCATACCCTCGAGATTACGGCGACGCGCACGCGAATCGACTTCAACCTCTTTGGCGAAGCTGCAAGCCCCGCCGCCGCAGTCGCCACCGCGCGCGCCGCCAGCGAACAGCTCTTGGAGAGCCTGCGGGGTGCGGGGCTCGCGATCGATATGGCGCACTACATTGATACGCCGCCCTCGCCGCTGCTCGGCGATAGCGGGCCTCCCCAGCGGTGGCGGGCCGTTCGTGAAGGTCGCTGGATAGTCCCGACAAACCGCAGCAGTGACGCGCTCGAAATACTCGCCGCCCGCACCGATGTACAAGTGCTCTCGACCATGGGCGAACACCCAGATCTGGTCCGCGTGCAGCAACAGGCGATTGAACAAGCCACTGATGATGCCGCCCGCAAAGGAGAAAGCGCTGCGCGCCGACTAGGTTTCACGCTCGGTGCCGTACGTGAAGTCCGGGTGAAGCAAAGCGAACGTCACACACCGACCATGCTGCGCGCCGAAGCAACAGTCGAGGTTCGCTACACGCTGCTACCTGCTACGACGCGTAACGAAGTGCTAGCGATCGCCTCGGCACAACACCCGAGGACGGTACCGGATCCACCCGCCGCACCGAACCCAGCGGCGTCGCCCGGACCACCCGAAGCACATACCGCTGAGCCCGCCGGCAACGATCCCCGGCCCGCTGACCCGTCCACCGGTTTGGCGGTGGAGATCATCGCCGCAGTCTACGACTCGAACGGCCGCGGCCGCTTCACCACGGTAACCGGCACGGTCTGGCGCGAGATCGTCCCCACACCTGTGCAACAGCGACTGAGGAACGGGAAGCGCTACACCGGCACCATCACGCTCGGAATTTTTGGCGGTTATCGCATGCAACTCGGCGGTATCCCGCGCGAGTTGAAGGTCGAGCCGGTCGGCAAACGATGAGCCCTCGGGTGGGTCTGCCGACCCCGGCGCAAGTACGCCGGCTGCAAGACGCCGCCACGATGCTCGGCGATGGTCGAGCCGTCGACGCGCTGCCTGCAGCGCGCGCGCTAGCGAGCGAACTTCCTGAACTCGGCAAGGTGCAGCATCTGCTCGCGCTTTGCCTAAAGGCCAGCGGCGAGTTGAACTTGGCAAAACGCGCTTTTGAAGCGGCGGAGCGACTCGAGCCGCGCGATAGTCAGTTGCTCGCCAATCACGCCAATCTTCTGTGGACGCTTGGTGAGACGCAGGCGGCGCTAGAAAAATACCGGGCCGCCGTCGGCATGGATGCCAATAATGCCGAGGCCTGGGTCAATTACAGCGTCATCCTGCTGCGACAAGGTGCTGCGCGTGAAGCGTGCGAGGCGGCCTCTCGGGCGACGCAACTCTCCGCGCACAGACCCGCAGCGTGGCATGCACTCGGCGCCGCGCAGCGTGCGCTGGGCGATCTTGATTCGGCGGGCGTGAGCCTGCGAATGGCGGTAGATCTGGAGCCGAAAAATCCGTCCCTGCGATTGGCGCTTGGCGTCATCGAACGCCTGCAGGGACGTGCCGACGCAGCCCTCGATCACTACCGTGTCGCAGGCGAACTCGGTATGCAGGGCGCTGAGTGGCTTGATGCGCGAGCGAGCGCGCTGCTCGATATCGGCGAACCCAAGGCCGCCATCGAAGTCGCCCGTACCCTCTGCGAGCGGTATCCCCACTACGTCGCGGGACAACTGATGCTCGCCGAAATTCTTTGGGAACACGGCGAATCCACCGACGACGCGATCGAACATCTAGAACGCATAACCGCCGCTCGAACAGACGATCCGGCGCTACGGCACGGTGCGACCGAACTGTTGCTCGCGGCACGACGTCCGCAGGCAGCTCTCGCGCAGCTGCGTTGGCTGCGCGAGTACAACGATCAGCCCGAACTCGCGGCGCTCGAGGCCGAAGCCCACTGGCAGGCCGGTGATCCGGTGCGTGCGCTCGAGGCACTAGCCGATGCTCCGGAGGCGTGGCGAAAAAATCTGCCATGGCGCCGAACGCAGGTACGCGTGCTCCTGGCGGCGCGACGACCCGAGCTCGCTGCCAAGGCCGCCACCGACACCCTCGCCTGGGCTGGCTACGACCAGCAACTGCTCGCGCTACTGTCTACGGCTTGGCGGATGAGTACGGATTCGCGCGAATACTGGCTATGCGACTACGAAGGCCTGGTACGGATCGTCGATATCGACGTTGCACCGTTTATCGAGGAGCTGCGTGCGCTGTTGCAGCGATTACATCGCGCCCGAGCGGCACCGCTGCGGCAGAGCCTGCGCCAGGGATCACAGACCGCGGGCAACCTTCTCGGTCGTGGCGAGCCGGTGATCATCGAGCTGCGGCGGGCGCTGCAGCACGCCGTAAGCAGCGTGCTCGAGCAACTGCCACCCGATAACGCGCACCCTTTTCTGGTGCGCAACACGCGCCGTACACGGTTTGTCGGTTCGTGGTCCGCACAACTGCAAAGCGGCGGTCGTCACGTTAATCATTTCCATCAGGAAGGCTGGTTGAGCTCTGCTTTCTATGTACTGCTGCCACCATCGATGGAGAGCTCGAGCAGCAGCGCGGGGTGTTTGCAGTTCGGGCAACCTGACGAAGAACTGCGGCTCGGGTCGCTCCCGCCTCGCCACATGCTGCGTCCGAAGGTGGGCCGTCTCGCCCTGTTCCCGTCCTATCTTTGGCACGGCACCGTACCCTTCACCGACGCCCAGCCGCGCCTGACGATCGCCTTCGACGCACAACCCGCCTAAGCAGCTGGCGAGAAGTCGCGGACAAAAAAATGCGCCGCCCGAAGGCGGCGCATTTCCGAACCGATGTGGTTCGTCTGCAGTTACAGGCGGAAGTCGAAACCGACGTAGTAACGACGTCCGAGTAAGTCGTACAACGAAGGATCGGTGTTGGCCTGCACGTTCGGCGTGTAGATACGCGGCGACTGGTCCGACAGGTTGTTGACACCCGCACGAACGGTCAGGTTACCCGTGATCTCGTAACGACCGATGAGATCGTAGTACCAGGTTCCCGGTACGCCCGTATTGGTGATCGGCGAGCCGCCGGTCACGGTCGCGGCATTGACCATTGAGTCGATGAACCGCGAGGTCAGCTGCAGCTTGAGCGGACCGCGCGAGTACACGGTGTCAAAGCTCAAACGCCACTCGGGGATCGACGAACCGGTGGTCGACCCAATGGTACCGACAAAGTCGTATGCCGGATCGACAGCGGTGGTCTGCGACTCATTCTTTTCGGTCCAGGTGGCCACGAGGTTCAGGTCGAGCGTGCCGACCGACTCGCCGAGATCGAAGCCAACGCCGCCGGCCAAGTCGACACCGCTTACGGTGCTGAACGCTTGGTTCTGCGCCAGCTGCTTCAAGCGTTCCACGCCGCCGTTGGTTGCGCTGCGCTCGAACAGTTTGCACCACGAGTTGTTCGGATCGAAGCTCGGGTTGGCGCCGTCACGATTGAAGCAACGCTGCACGATCGTCGATGCACCGACCGAGGCGATGACCTTCTCAAGGTCGATCGACCAGTAATCAACCGAGAGGTACGAACGCTCAAGCGAGGTGATCGGCTGGTTAAGCACGAAGCCCAGTGTGAGCGAATCCGCCACTTCCGGGATCAAATCCGGGTTGCCGCCAACGATGCCGTTGGCCTGCCCGGCCGGCTGCACGTAGGTGGCGCCACCGGCTACGGCCGACTGCGCAGCGCAGAGCGTCCGCACCTGCGCACCGTTTGGACCGTTGCGGTAGGTCGCCGCGATGGTGCCGGTGGTGTTGCAGGGATCCTGGTTGGTGAAGGTCGGGAAGTTGTTCAACTGCGGCGCGAACAGCTCAGAGATATTCGGGCTACGCACTGAATGCTGGTAACCGGCACGGAAACGCAGCGAATCCGTGGCCGTCCAGTCGAATGTCGCCTTGTAGGTGTCATCCGAGCCCGAGCGGCTGTTGTCAGTCATGCGGTAGCCGAGCGTCAGCGACAGCGACTTTACGAACGACATGTCGGCGAGCAGCGGAACCGCCACTTCCGTGAACACGTCGGTGAAGTTGAGGACGCCCGAGACCGGCTTCTGCTCGTTGAATCCAGCGACTAAGCCGGGCTGCAAGCCGCCGTCCGGACGGAAGTCGAAGTCGATATCGCGGTAGCTGGCGCCGAAGGCCGCCTGCACTTTACCCGCCGGTACGTCCATGACGTCGCCGGAGGCTGTCGCTTCGAACACTGACTGTTCGATGACGGTAAGGTTCTTGGCCTCGAGGCTGATGTAGTCACGGCAAGCCTGGCTGATCTCGGCAGAACCAAAAAGATTCAGACCGCCGGCGCAGATCGAGCGGCCACCGTCAGCCGCGTTCAGCAACGCTTGCGTACGATCACGACGGACGTTGCCGCCCTGAATTTCATTGAGCACCGAGCGGCCGTACGTCGCGTAGGCGTCATAGGTCCAAGTACCGACGAGGTCGCCAGTAGCGCCGGTGGTCAACTGCCACACATCGTGGGTGTTGAAACCGGTACGGCCACCGAGCGCATTGAAACGCTTGGCGAGATCAAATGGCGCGGTCGGATTCGGACGCGAGGCGAGCAGCGTGCGCAGCTGGGTGGTAAGGAACGGATTGGTCACCGGCACGGTGAAACCCGTCGAACCACCCGCCGGCGTCGGCGCCAATTCCTGCAGTGCGTTGTAGTTGGTGTACATGAACTGCGCGTACGGCTTGAAGCGATCGCTGACCTCGAGGCCGAGACGTCCGTAGACGTTCCAGCGCTCCATCGGCAGCACCAAAATATTGGCTGGCTCGAAGTTGTACGAGAAGAAGTCAGGAAAGAACGCCGTCGCGATATCGGACTGCGGACCCTTGTAACCGACAACATCAAGCGGGCTGCCGGCGACGCCCGTGCAGAACAGCGTACCGTCGGGGTTGAAGCCGAAGCCGCCAGACCCGCCGTTCGGCGCACAACTACCGGGACCGAACAACGCGTTGACTGCGGCAGCCGAGGGCACGTTGGCGCCCGCGGTGTACGAGCCACCCGGATAGGTCGCGGTGGCGCCGCTCGCCTGAGCAGCAAACGCGCGCGAATCTTTGTACATATCGTCGCGCTTGAAGTACCCGAAAGCGAGCACCGCGCTACCGCGATCGTCAGCGAACTTGCCGCCGAGAGTCAGGTCAGTGCTCCACTCTTGCCCGTCTTCCTGCTCGGTGAGACGGTATTGGCTGCTGACCGCGACGCCTTCAAAATCTTTCTTCATGATGAAGTTGACGACACCGGCCACGGCGTCCGCACCGTAGGTCGCGCCGGCACCACCCGTAATGACCTCAACGCGCTCGATGAGCGCCGAGGGAATGGTGTTGATGTCAACCACGCCACCGCTGGTTGAACCCATGCCGCGACGGCCGTCGATCAGCACGAGGTTGCGGTTGGAACCCAGACCGCGCAGATCGATTACCGAACGACCGTTGTTCGACGGATTGTTCGACTGCGAGCTCGAGCTCGGCGTGACCTGCGGCAGAGTATTCATGAACTGGTCGACGGTCGTATAACCGGACTCGACGATGGCCTCAGCATCAACGGTGAGAATCGGGCTCTCGGCCTCTGCATCGCGCTTGGCGATGCGCGTACCGGTGACGGTCACCAACTCGAGAGACTCAGCACCAGCGGCCGAATCCTGCGCTTGCGCGATGGTCGCCGAACCGGCGACGGCTGCGCCAACGGCGCTCAACAAAAGAGCTCTGCGCACAGACAGCGCTACAGGCGAATTGAACATTGAGCTTGACTCCATGTCAGGTTGATTGGGGGTCGGAACAGGAAGCAAATCGGCGCGTTACAAAAAAGCAACGTGCACCCTGCACCGAGCGGATTAATCGCGGATCATTACGTCAGAAAATAAGTAGCTTTAAATTCAAACATAACGAGCAAAGCGACGCAAGAAATTCACCCTCTTAATCGATGCTTTTTGTCGCTTAGAAACAACACTCTTTCAAAAATTACCCTAGCGAGCGCAGCACCCGTTCGAGATATTCGGACTGCAGGCGACTGCGGGCCGCCGACTCGTTGTCATCGGGCGTGAAACCCTCGATCTCCTCGCCCGCCACGAGCTCACGGCGCGCGAGCAGTTTTTCCACGGTGTCGAGT
>JBJTAV010000029.1:0-4604 GCA_046091005.1 Gammaproteobacteria bacterium
CGTCCCAACGTTATGAACCTCGCGATCAACGCCTGCTCGAGCGCGGCCATCGCCGTCGTTGCTCTGCCGCTTCTCGAGAGCTGCCAGCCCAGGAGTTCTCGTGTGTGGCAAACGATGACCAGCGCCAAGGTCTGCCAGCCATCACGGCCCGCCCAGATGCGGCAGAGATCCGTTGCCCAGCGTTCGTTCGGCGACACTGCCACCGAAGGTAATGCTTCGATACGTGGCCGATGACCGATCGCTCTTTTGCGAACTTGCCAGTGCATCAACTGGAAAATCCGCTGTACGGTGTTTTTATTGAACGTCAGCAAGCCTGCCACCGTGCGATAACCGAACGACGGTTCGGCCTCGATCATTTGTTTGATCGGCACCGCAAATCGCTCTTGGATCTTTGGCGCAGATTTCACGGGCTTGTAGTACACCGTGCGGCGAGGAACATCGAACCATGCGCAAAGCTTGGTGATCGGGACGCTGATCCCGTCCTCTTTCAAGCCCCGCTGGATTTGAAGGATCATGCTTCGTCCTTCTTCGCCAGCAGGGCATCCCATTTTTTTCGGGCACGTAGCTCCAACATCGCTTCACCGTACGCTTCCTGCAGCGCTTTGAGCTGCGTCTCGTACTGTTCGCGAATGTCTTCCGGTTTGGTCTTCAGGGCGTTTTCCATCCCGGCTTTGGCTTGGTCAATCCAGGACTCGATCTCCGAAGGCGGAAGATCAAACTGACGGGACGACTCACTAACGGTCGTCTTTCCTTGAATGATGTCCAGAACCAGAGCCGACTTCCGACGCGCCGTCCAGCGCTTGATCTCTTCGTCCATCTCGATACTCATGTGCTATCTCCTTGAGGAACATGACACCTGAGCAGGAAATCAGTGGGTCGGTACATACACGCATTATCTCGACCTGTATCAGGGGTATGTGAACGCCGATGGGGCCCAGATCTCCGGCTATTTCAATGACGGCCTGCACCCAAACCCGCAGGGCTACGAAATCTGGCGAGCAAGATTGGTGAGCGCACTCGGGGATCTGCGCAGGCCAAATGCATCCCGGCGCGGCTACTGACGCGGGACGGAGAACGGAAAGGCGGCTTGCTACGCGACCACATCCGGATCCTGCTGCTGACTGGCAGGAGATATCGCCCCAAGCTGGTCCGCATCACATTGGGTAATGCGAGTAATGAACGGATCCTGTCGGCCCTGCTGGCCGTGGCTGATCAGTTGGAGGCGTCGCTGGCCACCATTCCTCACGCTGCTTTCAAGGGCTTTATTTTTGATAGCTGGTCGGCCAGCTTATCCCGTGCGATTGCGGCGTCGTGGTCGAGCTGCAGCCCGGTCCAGAAGCCGTAACGCTTCAACCCACCTCGAGCGACCGCAAGAACGACAACAGCGTGGATGCGGTGAGTTCGACATGATCGAGATTGGGCGAGTGACCGGTCGGCAGCGTCTTGAGGGTCACTGGCGCGGAAGATAAATACCCGGCGAGTTTCTCCGCCCAATCGTGCTCCAACAAAGGATCTTGGGCGCCGGCGATGAGCATCGTGGGCGTCGTGACTTGCTTCAGCGTTGATGGATACGGGTCCGCGTTGCCGCTGCGTGAGCTTGCGGGGTTGCGTAGTCCCATGGCCGCGATCGCCTCGAAGTGTCCGGGGATCAAAGTATTTTGATAGCGGCGCTGTACCAGTTGCTCGAAACCGTCGTAGCGACCCGTCACCTGCGCCAACAACTGCGCCATCTTTTCCGGGTCGGGCTGTGGATAGTCATTCAGAGCGGCGATGCCGGCCGGCACGCGCCACGGTCCGCCGGTGCCCGATATCGCAACCACCGATGCCAGTGACACACGGTTGCGTTCCAGAGTTCGCAAGGCGAGCGAGCCACCGAACGAAGTTCCAACGATGTGACAGGGCGAACTCGGTGAAAGCATCTCGATCAGCCCTTCGACTTGATCGAGTCGTGGCAGGTACGGGGAGCGATCGAGAAACACGACCTTGTCGGAGTGGCCAAATCCCAACAGGTCCGGAGCGATCACAAAATATTCCGTGGCCAAGATCTCCGCCACCCTACCCCAGGCGGTCAGCGCATCCGCGCCATACATTCCGTCATGCAGCAACAGCAAGCTTGGACGATCGTCTCGACCCCAGATATACACTTGACTCTTGAGTCCGTGGCATTTGACGTTGAGTGCAAGAGGCATCGAGGAAACTCCGCGTGCGATCGGTGAAGGATAACGTACAAAAATCGCCAGATTGCTTCGCGGTTAATCCCGACGATTTGATGGGTCAATCAGACGAGTCGCTCTGGGCAGCGGTGTTGGCGGCCGAGATTCACCCGTTACTCTGCGCGCTGGCTTTAATGACGGATGACGATGCCTTGATCGATCCGCGTTTTTCGCCCCTTGTAGAGCTGCCCGCGGCAGGGCCGCCGCCCCATTGGGGGCTGAGCGAAACTTTGGTCGAGGCAGCTCGTCGCGTGGCTTTCGAGCACCTGCGCAAGTTCCGCGATCGTCCGCCGGATTCCGGGCACGAGCCTTCGCCTGCGATACTCGAGAAGACGCTCGAGTTCGCCATTGGCCGCGATCACGACGTTTCTTCGGCGCTGATCCATCGCGAGCTCGATCTTCCGCATGATTGTGACGCGCCGGATTGGCGTCTGAATGAGCTCGCGCCCGGTCGGCGATTTCGCGTCGCGATCATCGGTGCGGGCATGTCCGGCATTCTTGTCGCGCATCGCTTGCAGCAAGCGGGCATCGATTACACGGTATTCGAAAAAAGCGACAACGTCGGTGGGACCTGGCAACAGAACACTTACCCCGGCTGTCGACTCGATACGCCGAACTTTGCATACAGCTATGCATTTGCGCAAAACCCGCGCTGGCCGAGTGAGTTCTCCGAGCAGCGCGACATCCTGAAATTTTTCGAACAGTTGGGCAGACAGTTCGCGATCACCGATCGCGTGCGGCTCGAAACCGAAGTGCTGAGTGCGCTTTACCAAGAGGAGACCGCTCAGTGGCAACTGCGTGTGAAGCGCACAGGCGGAGTGACTGAAGAGCACTTTTTCGAAGCGGTCATCAGCTCGGTCGGTCAGCTAGGCAGACCAAAGATTCCAGCAATCCCGGGCGCCGAGAAATTTGCAGGCGCGACTTGGCACACGGCGCGCTGGAATCACGAGGTAAGCTTGAAAGGCAAGCGCGTCGGTGTGATCGGTACGGGCGCCAGCGCTTATCAAGTGGTGCCGGCGATTTAGCCCGAGGTGGACTCGGTGGTGATCTTCCAGCGCCACCCGCCATGGATGCTGCCGACGCCGCGTTATCACGAGCCGATTACCGCTGCGCATCAGCGGTTGCTCGGCGGCTTGCCACACTATGCGCGTTGGTTACGATTTTTTCAGGTGTGGGCGACGATCCGTGGTCGCTGGGACTTGGTCCGCGTCGACGAGGCGTATCAACACCCCGTCTCCGTCTCTGCCGCGAACGAAGCCTTGCGCCAAGCGCTGCTGCAGCAAATCGAGCGGCATTATGCGGGCCGTCCCGATTTGCTGCGATCGCAGGTGCCGGATTATCCCCCCGGCGCAAAGCGCATGCTGCGCGACAATGGCGTGTGGCCGGCCGCACTCAAAGATCCGAAAGTATATGTCGAAACTCGGCCGATCGCCGCGATCTCGGCTTCGGGCGTGACGGTTGCGGACGACGGCAGCGATCGTCGAAGTCACCATCCGCTCGACATCATCATCTATGCGACCGGTTTTCGGGCGTCGGAATTTCTGGCGCCCATGCAAATCACGGGCACACAGGGCAAGAATCTGCACGTATGGTGGGCTGGTGAGGCACGCGCCTATCTCGGCATGTGCATGCCGGGATTCCCCAACTTCTTTTGCATGTATGGCCCCAACACGAATCTGGTGGTGCATGGCAGCCTGATTTTGTTCGCGGAATCATCTGCCCATTACATCCTGCAGTGTCTCAGGATGTTGTTGACGGAAAAGCGGCAGTCCATGGCGGTCACAGAAGAGGCGTTTCGATCGTTCAATGAAATGATCGATCGTGAGAACGCGCTCATGGCGTGGGGAGCGTCATCGGTCAGCAGTTGGTACAAGAACGACAGCGGTCGGGTAACGCAAAATTGGCCGCTGTCGATCGATGCTTTTTACACCATGACCGAAAAGCCGCGCCCGGAAGACTTTATTTTCACCCCGCGAGGGTAACGATTACGGTCCGACCGAGCGCATCGTGCGTCGTGCCGCTTGCGCCGTAATCTCGCCCGGCATTGCAAGTTGTGTGCAACGGCTTGATCGTCGCATTGCAGGCTGGTTGAGGCGGTCGCAGTCTTTCCGGCGGCGGAGTCGCTCTGCCTGACGCAGCAACAGCTCAGAGATTTCCTGCTCACACGCAGAGAAACCATTGCCGTCATTTTTGAGGAGTGGCGACGCGAGGGGATGGTCTCGACCACTCGCGGATCGATTCAGGTCAGCGATATGGAGCGATTGCGCAGCACATCGTGCGCATGTGATCAGCGAGTCGCCTCGGCGAGACAGCGTTTGTTGCACTCATGGTCGCGCATTTTTCGCAGAGATCGGGACTCGATGCTGCGCGAGCGTAGTGCCGAGCGACGCC
>JBJTAV010000030.1:0-13984 GCA_046091005.1 Gammaproteobacteria bacterium
GTCACTTTGCTGGTTGCTGCCGTGGCAGCGATGCAGTTTTCATCCGTCGCCATGGCGGAGAAAGTCAGCCCGGCGGTCGCCAAGACGCTGCTGGCCGCGCAGAACGCCAGCAAGGCCAAGAAATGGGGTGAGTGCCTCTCCAATCTGCGCACCGCAGACGGTACCGCAGGCAAGACTGCCTACGATTCCTTCATCATCAACGAGCTCACCGCGTTTTGCGCCCTCAGTTCAAATGATGTGGCAACAGCTACGGCCGCGATGCAGACCAACCTGGCGTCGCCGTTTGCCGCCGACAAGGTCGCACAGCGCACTCGCGATCTCGCCAAGGTTTTTTTCAACGCGCGCGACTACGCGAAGACCGTTGAGATCGGACGCGGCGCGATCAAGAGCGGGTATGCCGACGCCGACACCTTCCTCGTGGTGGCGCAGTCCTATTACCAGCAGAACGATTACAAGAACGCGCGCGAGTTCACTGGCAACTGGATCCGCGATCTCGAGAAGCGCGGCCAGCGCCCCAAAGAAAACGCCATTCAGATCTATGTGACTTCGTGCATGCGACTGAAGGACGAAGCCTGCACCGCTGCCGGTTTCGAGAAGCTCGTCACCTATTACCCGGATCCGGCTGGCTGGGCGAACCTGATGCAGTCGTTGTTCGCAACGCGTAACGATGTTGCTGCGTTCAATGCCTATCGCTTGGCGACCGAAGTCGGTGCAATGCGTACCGGCGACGACTACACCGAGATGGCGCAGCGCGCGATCGAGAAGGGTCTGCCGGGCGAAGCGCAATCCGCACTGGAAGCCGGTTTCGCGCGCAAGGCCTTCACCGAGAAACGCGATATCGATCGTAATACCCGACTGCTGGCGACCGCCAAGGAGCGTGCCGCCGCGGATCGCGCAGCGCTTGCCAAGGCTGACAAAGAAGCCGCGGCCGGCAAGAGTGCCGACGCCGATTTGCGCGTCGGTCAGGCGTACATGAGCTACGGGCAATATGCTGCGGCCGTGACGGCCATTCAGCGCGCGATCGCGAAGGGCAACGCCACCGATCCGGTCGAGGCGCAGATGGTGCTTGGTATCGCGCAGCTCAAGGCCGGCAACAAGGCAGAAGCGTCCAAAGCTTTCCGCGCCGTCAAGGGCGATGCTGACATTCAGCGTGTCGCCAAACTTTGGAGCCTGCGAGCGCAGTAAGCTCGCGACGATCGATTGTTGATCGCGATTCACGGGGGTAGAAGAAATGCGTACTCTGACTCGTACCGTTCCGTTGCTGGCGGCAGCGATCTTGTCGTCCGTCGCTGTTGCCCAAAAGGCGGAGCAGAAGGCTGACCAGAAGGGAGCCGCCAAGCCACCGTCGGTCAGTCGTGCCATTCTCAAGCCACTGATGGCGGCCCAGGAAGCGAACAAGAAAGAGCAGTGGGCGGAGTGTGTTGCCAAGATCAAGGAAGTCGAAGCCTTCCCCAATCGCACGCCCTACGACAACTACGTCAGCAACGACATCCTCGGTTTTTGCGCCCTGCGCGCGGGCGATACGCCGCTCGCTCTGCAGGCCTGGTCGCAAGTCACGGATACCGAATTCTCTGATCCCGCGCGCTCGGCGACGCTGCGCAAGGGTCTGCTGCAGATGTCTTACCAAGTCAAAGATTACGCGAAGGCGGTCGGTTACGGTCAGCGTCTGATCGCCGATGGCACAACCGATGAAGCCATCTATTTGTTGACCATTCAGTCCTACTACCTGCAGAACGATTTCAAGGCGTCCGAAAAGATGGCGGCGGAATACGTCGCTGCAACCGAGACCCGCGCGCAGACCCCGCCTGATATGGCGCTGCAGCTGTACACCAGCTCCTGCATCAAACAGGAAGACGACGCCTGCACGATTCGCGCCCTCGAGAAACAGGCGCAATACCATCCCAAGAAAGAGACTTGGCCGAACCTGAGCCTGTTGCTGTTCCGTGCCAGCACGGACGCCAACACGCTCAACATTTTCCGCTTGTCGCGCGAGATGGGCGGCATGACCCGCGGTGAAGAGTTCACCGAAATGGCGCAGCTCGCCATCGAAAAGGGTCTTCCGGGCGAGGCCCAAGCCACGCTTGAAGAGGGTCAGGCCAAAGGGCTCTTGACCAATAAGTCGACGCAAGAGCTTGCCACCCGGCTGCTCGGCACTGCCAAGGCACAGGCCACGGCCGATAAACCCACCCTCCTCAAGCAGGATGGTGAGGCCGCAGGCAAGAAAAATGGCGAGGTCGATGTGCGCATCGCCACCGCATTCATGAGCTACGGCGATTACGACAAGGCCGTTGTCGCTTTTGAGCGCGGGCTTGCCAAGGGGAATGCGCGCAATCCCGACGAGGCCAAGTTGAACCTCGGCATCTCGCAGATCAAGGCCGGCAAGAAAGAAGCCGCCGCGGCGACGCTCGCGAGCGTTCAGGGCGATGAAACCCTGAAGCGGCTCGCGCGTCTGTGGACGCAACGTACGCGGTAACAGCGCGCGCCGGGTCAGCCCGGCGCGTCACGATCAACGATGCGTCGCGCGGGGCTCAGGATCGCGAGCGCGATCACCAGCACCAACGCACCGGTCACCAAAGATAGCTCCAGCGCGTACTGCTGTGGCTTCACCCAGATCTCATCGAGATGGCCCCACTTCTCGAGGATCTCATTGACGTTCCAGGCGATGATCGCCGTCGGTATGGCGTAGCGCAGGGCAGGGGCCATGCGCTGGAACCACCATAATCGCTGCCCAAGATAAATCGCCCAAACCCCGAAGCCGATACACGAGGCAAAGGTCACCCAGTGATCTGTACCGAGGATGTCGGGGTTGTAGATCATCAGCAGGTAAATGTAGAAGAACCAGGTGACGTAGATCGTTTCCATGCAGACGATCGACGCCAGGTCGCGCGACTGCGCCGAAGACTTGTCACCGATCTTCAGCCCAAGCCGGCGGTGCAACCACATGAAGGCGTTGCAACGAGTCTCGCGATTGAAGAAAAAGAACACCAGCGTTGCGAACATCACGCCGATCGACGACAGCATGACCCGGTATTCAGGCAGGGTTTCTTTGGCGCCCCATGCCGCCGGGGCGACCTGAAGGTCGCGCGCGACCCAAACAAAGCTGAACTCCACCCATGACAGCCAGATGAGACTGCCGCCTGCAAAGCCGAGCAGCGTCGCCGCGTTTTCGGATTTGTTTCGGCCCACCCAGGTCATCACGACGCCAATCACGCCAATGATGAATGCCGCCAGCAGATCACGTCCCGGAAACCAGCTGTGCTGCATCTGGTGCATGACGAAATGCCCCATGCCCTGCCAGAAGTAGACGATGAAGACGGCGATAATCGCTGGTAGTGGTGCCTGATAATATTTTTTGAAATTACTCATTTGCCATTTCTCCCCGTTTTCCCCGTCAGCGTTTTATGAGGTCAGGGCGCGCGATCAGGACTCGACCGCAGCCACGACTTCTTCTTCGGATTTGGGCATGCCGCGCCCCGCAATTTCTTCGAGTTCGACGTGCATCGCGCCCATCATGCGATCGACGTAGCGACCACGCGCCGCCAAGCGTTCGGCCTCGGCTTTGGGGTCTGGCTTCCACCCCTCGATCTCTGCTCTGCGCAGCAGTTTCTTCGAGGCGAGCAGCCGCTCGACGGTGTCGAGGCGATCGCGAGTGACCGATAACTCTTCCATCAGGGTCAAGGTCATCGACAGCAGTTTGTCGATGGCCGGATCGCTGAAGTACTGCGGTTTTTTTGCTTTGGCGAATAGCGCGAGGCGAAACGGCGTCGCGGCGGCGGGGGCGGTGCGCTTCGATTTTTTCTTGAGCTTGGGCATGGGACCTCAGCGATGCGCCGCGAGAATCTTCCAGAAGAAATGCTCGGTGTAATTCATCTGCGCGACATCGAGTTTGGGAATGAATTCATCCACGAGCACATCATCCGCCGGAAAACCGCCTTTCATGGCTTCCGCCTTGAGGTCGATTCCTGTCATGTAGCGGGCGAAGGTCTCGTTGTTGTTGTAGCTCTCCCAGTTGTGCATGAACTTTTCGATGACCGTGCGGCCGCGCGGAATTTCGAGGTGCAGCATGAGCCCGCCCGGCGCGAGCAGCCTGCGGCATTCGCCGAGAATTCGCGGCAGGGCCGACTTTGAGGTTTCATGCAGCACGATATGCGAGACGATGAGATCGAAGCTGCCATCGGCAAAGTCGGTGGACTCGGCGTGTTGTTGACTGTAGTCGATCGTCACGCCGAGCGCCTCGGCGCGCGCATGCGCATAGCGCAGCACCGGTGCACCGACATCGATGCCATGAACGCGAGCCTGCGGAAACGCGCGTGCCCAAACCACGGTGCTGTTGCCGATGGCGCAGCCGATATCGAGGATACGTTTCGGTTTACGCGCGGGATACTTCTCGCGAATGTAGGCGAGCAGCGTATCGCCCATCAGATTGTTCTCGGGTCCGAGCGCGCCACCCATGTAGAGGTTGATGCCTTTGTCGTAGACCACGCCGGCGCTCACATCATCCGCGGTGAATTCCGTGTGATAACCGCCGGGTTGCAGATGAATGTCGGCTGCGCGGTGATAGCGCGGGATCTCGAGTGTGGGGTCCAGGCGCAGCGTGCCGCGGCGGTTATCCTTGGCCCGTTTACCCGCACCCTTGAGCGACTTTTGGAGTGTCTTTGAACGCGCAAGCAGTTCAGGCAGTTCGCGCTCGGTGGGGTCGATCACCGATTCCCAAAGCAGCTCCTGACTACGCCGCTGCATCGCGCTCCAAAACTGGTAGAACGAGTCCTGTGTCATGAACTTGCGGATCTCATCCTGATCGACGGGCGCGCGACCCTGTCGCGCTCGAAATGCCGGTTCGACGCGCGCTTCGTAAACCTTGTACGCACCCGGCATCAGCCGACCGGAAAGATGGGCGCGCAGAGCGCCGACGAAATCCTGTCGAGCCTGCTCATCGAGCAGGGTCGAGGGTTGCATGGCATGGGCCTTGAACGCCGGCATGGCGAGTTCCCCGAATCGCGCGTCCTGACTGGACGACGACTTCGATCCTACCGACTGCGCAGATCAGCACCCGCGGACTTGGCGCCGGGCGTCCGAAAGGCGGTTAAGGTCGGGGGCTTGGGGGCGCTGCGGTGGCCGCAGCAATATGGGCCTCACGAAAATCGCGAAAGGGACGCACCAGCCGCTCGGCGAGTTCGGCGCGCTTCGTGGCCCGATCGGGACTCTGTTGCTCGGCGAGTGCGACCTGCTCGATCAGCTCGCGCGACAAGCCGGCATGCTGTTCCAGGGTACGCTCGAGTACCGCGATGCGATCAAAGGCCACTGAGAGCTCGGTGGCGAGCGTGACATAGGCCGCGTAGAGCTGATCGACCGCAGGGTCATCGAAGACCTGCGGGCGGTGGCCCTTGGCAACCTGCGGCGGCGCTTTCACGCCGCGCCCTCGATGAGCTCAATGAGTTCGCCCGCCGCGCCCACGCAAACTGCTGCGCGCCGCCCGTGGTAGGGCGCCTGCGCAAGCGTGCGCGGCGGCGCGAGCCAGCTCAGCCCGCCCGGTAACTGCTTGACGATGAATGACACCATCGCGATCGCAGGCGGCAATTCGCCTTCACGCGCGGTGCGGGGCAGCGTCGCGGGCGGCATCTTGTCAGCCTCGATGTAGCTCTGTCCCTGCAACGCCAGAGCCGCCAGATCGTGCTTGGTATCAGACGGCAGTCCCTGGGCGTTGGAGAGCACCGAAATGACGGCGGGGATCACCGGCGCCTTGGCGACGTTGAAGTGCTTGCCGTAGAAATCGTTGATGGATTCGACCGATTCGCCGCCGAGGATGACGATGAACACCCGATCGACATAGTGCTTGGCATCGGGCGTATCGAACTCGGGCAGCTTTTCTTTGAAGGAAGTGAGGTAGATGGACTCTTTGGCGGGGCCGAGCGCCTGCATCGCACGGATTTTGTCCGAGAATGAAAGGTCAGCCGGTGGTCCGATGATCTTGAACGGCGAGCCTTCGAGGCGCGCGGCGATGCCATCGGTGTCTTGCACCATGAGCTCGGCCGCGTTCCAGCCCATATGTTTGAAGGCGACGTAATCGGGAGCGGGTTTGCTGTCGATGAAGCGAATGAAGGTATGGCCTTCAGCTTCGGGCAGCATCAGCGCGTAGCGGCGACCTGTCAGAGCAGGCAGTCCCCAAAGTTCTGCCTGCGCGGCGCCGAGCCGTCCGTGATCGACCAGCTCATAGCCGAGGTAGAGGTGGTAAGTGTCGATCATGTACTGCAGGTCGGGCGCAGCAATGGTGACGCAGGAGATCGGTCCGATGGAGGGCATGGTCAGTTCCCGCTGGGTAAATCTTTGAGGTAGACAAGCACGTCGGCGAGCTGCGCCACTTCTGCGTACTTGGCCTGCAGATCGAAGAGGTTGGCCTCGTGGGGTCCCGGGGCCCGATCACCCACGGCCTCTCGTACCACGACGGGTACGAACCCGTGCTGACAACAGTCGACCGCGCTTGCGCGTACGCAACCGCTCGTGGAGAGCCCGGCGATGAGCACGGTATCCACGCTGAGCGCGGTCAGCGTGGAAGCGAGCGAAGTGGCAAAGAATGCACTCGCATATTGCTTGGAAATCACGGTCTCGCCCGGCACCGGCTCCAGGCCCTCGGCAAACGCCGCGAGCTCGGGGTGCGCGCCCGCCTCGAAACAGCGCAGGGCGGGGACTTTGCGAAAGAACACCCCACCATCGCGGCCCCCAGGTTGATACACGACGTTGGTATGCACGATCGGGATGGCTGCTGCTCGCGCCGCGCGCAGCAGGGTTTCGCAATCGGCCCGTGCCTGCTCGACCCCCGCATAGAGCGGCGAATCTTTGACGAGATAGGCGCGGACGAAATCGATCACGAGCAGCGCGGGACGCTTTCCCGGCGCGAGGGTCTTGCCAAACCCGCCGCGCGCATAGTTGGCCTGAAGCGATTCGTTCACTCTGCTGCGCTCAAATGACCTTGCCGGCACGCAAGGCCGCAAGCCGCTCGGCACCGAAGCCGAGGAGCTTCGAATACACCTCGTCGTTGTGCTGACCGAGCTCGGTCGGCGCTGCGCTGTGGACACCGCCCGGCGTCTCCGAAAACTTGGGCACAGTATTCTGCATGCGCAGGTCGCCGAAGTAAGGGTGCTTGGTGGTGATGATCGCTTCGCGTGACTTGAAATGCGGATCTTCGAGCATCTCGGGGGCGCGGTAGATCTGGCCAGCCGGGACGCCGAATTTATCCATGAGCTCGAGCACCTGTTTGCTCGGCATGGTTTGCGTCCAGGCCTCGATCAGGCCATCGAGCAACTTTTGGTGGGTACCCCGCGCCTGGTGATTGACGAAACGCGCATCGCTCGGCCAAGTCGGTTGCTGCATCGCCTCACAAAGACGACCAAATACGGTGTCTTGGTTGGCGGCGATGAGTACGAGACCATCGCTCGTTTTGTAGACGTTGGAGGGCGCCACGTTCGGCAGGATCGCGCCGGTACGCTCGCGGATGTAGCCGGTCTTGTCGTACTCGGTGATCAGCGATTCCATCATCGCCAGAACGGCCTCGTAGAGAGCGGAATCGACGACCTGCCCACGACCGGTCTTCTCGCGGTAGTGGAGGGCGCCGAGCGCGCCAAGACAGGCGAAGGTTGCCGCGAGTTCATCGCCAATGCTGATGCCCATGCGCGAAGGCGGGGTGGACGGATCACCGCACACGTAACGCAGGCCACCCATCGCCTCGCCGATCGCGCCGAAGCCCGCGCGGTGCGAATAAGGCCCCGACTGGCCGTAGCCTGACACCCGGATCATGATGAGCCGCGGGTTGATCTTCGAAAGTTCGTCGTAGCCGCAGTTCCATTTTTCCATGGTTCCCGGGCGGAAATTCTCAAGTACGAAATCAGCTTTCGCGACTAACTCTTTGAAAACGCTCTGTCCTTCTTCTTGTCGCATATCGATAGTGATGGCTTTCTTGTTGCGTGCCACCACCGGCCACCAGAGCGAGGGCTCGCCAGCCTTTTGACGACCCCAGACGCGAAGGGGATCGCCCTGACCCGGCGGCTCGATCTTGATCACCTCGGCGCCCATGTCACCCAGCAGCTGCCCACAGAACGGCCCGGCAAGCAGGGTGCCGAGTTCGAGCACCCGCAGATCGGCAAGGGGACCACGCTTGAAGTTCGGATCAGCAGACATGCGAAGACCTCGACAGAGAGTGATTTCACGACTTTACAACGGGCCGACCTTGTACCGACGGGATGATCACCGGTCAAGGATCCCTCCGCTGCTAGAATCGGGGGCTACCGCGATTCTATGGAGACTACGATGCCGCAGCAGAGCGAATCACGCCAGATCGAGATCGTCGAAGTAGGGCCGCGCGATGGTCTGCAGAGCGAGCCGGGGGTGTTGGCGACGGCATCGAAAGTGGAGCTGATCGAGCGCCTGATCGCGAGCGGCCTGAGACGTCTCGAGGTCACGAGCTTCGTCAATCCCAAGAAAGTGCCGCAGATGGCGGATGCCGAGCAAGTCTTGGCGGCGCTCGAGAAACGCGCCGATGTGCGCTATGTTGGCTTGGTGCTCAATAAAAAGGGCTTTGAGCGCGCGGTGGCGGCGGGCTGCAACGAGATCGGGATGGCCGTGGTGGCGAGCGACACCTTCAACCGCCGTAATCAGGGCGTGGGCACAGACGAATCGATCGCCGCTTGGCACGAGATCGCGCGCGAAGCGCGCGCGGCCGGAATTCGGGCGCAGGTGACGGTGTCGGCTGCCTTTGGCTGCCCCTTCGAGGGGGAGATTCGAGTGAGCCGAGTGATCGAAGTCGCCAAGCGCGTGGCCGAGGTCGAGCCTTTCGAAGTGGCCTTCGCAGACACCATCGGCGTCGGCGTACCCGCGCAGGTCAGCGAAATTTTGGGCCGGGCACGCGAGGCCCTGCCGGCCACCGTTCGGCTGCGTGCGCACTTCCACAACACGCGAAACACGGGGCTCGCGAATGCCTATGCGGCCGTCGAGGCGGGGGTGTCGGCCCTCGACTCCAGCGTCGGCGGGATCGGCGGTTGTCCGTTCGCGCCGGCGGCGACCGGCAATATCCCCACCGAAGATCTGGTCTACATGCTTGGACGCTCGGGCGTGCAGACCGGCGTCGATCTCGACAAACTGGTCGCTACGGCCGAGTGGCTGCAACACACCTTGGGGCGCACGGTGCCCGGAATGTTGCTCAAAGCGGGGAATTTTCCCCGGCCTACGGCCGAGGCCGTCTGATGGTAGGGCAACACGGCGTTCATCGCGCCGCGATTGCATCGTCATCAGAGTGGTCGGATACTCCGACCACCTTCCTTTCTCTCTGATCCTTTGAGCCCCGGAGGGCGCATGTCATATCGCTTGGGTGTAGATGTCGGCGGCACGTTTACGGACCTGCTGCTCGTGCACGAAAAATCGGGCCAAACCTGGTCTGCCAAGGTTCCCTCAACACCAGCCGATCAGTCGGTGGGCGTGTTGAATGGCATCAAGCGCGTTTGCGAACGCGCCGGCATCGATCCGAAACAGATCGATCACGTGATGCACGGCACCACCGTGGCCACCAACACCGTGCTCACGGGTACCGGTGCGCGTTGCGGTCTGGTCACGACCAAGGGTTACCGGCAGGTGCTGCAAATCGCCCGCTCATATGTGCCTGGTGGTCTGGGTGGCTGGATCATCTACAACAAGTCACTGCCGATGGCGCCGCTCTCGTGCACTATCGAAGCCGACGAGCGCGTCAGCGCCAAGGGCGAAGCGGTCCGAGCGCTCGACGAAAAAGCGCTGCGTGCCAGCCTCAAAAAATTGAAGTCGCAAAACATCGAGGCGCTTACTGTCTCGCTGATCAATTCTTTTGCGAATCCCGCCCACGAGCGTCGCGTACGCGAGATCGCGCTCGTAGAAATGCCGGGTACGCCTGTATCCATCTCTTCGGACGTGGTCCCCGAGATGCAGGAGTACGAGCGCACGGTCACCACGGTCGCCAACTCCTATGTGCGTCCGCGCGTCGATCGCTACGTCAGCAACCTCAAGGCCAAGCTCGCTGAGGTTGCGAGCGATGTGAAGTTACACATCCTGCGCTCGGACGGCGGTCTCGCCTCGGCCTCGTCAGCGGCCGAGTATCCGGTGAATCTCCTGATGTCGGGCCCCGCGGGTGGCGTGACCGGCGCCCTGTGGGTCGCCGTGCAGGCGGGCTTCCCGAATCTGCTCACCGTGGACGTCGGCGGCACCTCGACCGACGTAGCGCTCATTCAAAGCGGTCAGCCGCGACTGCGTCGCGAAACCACGGTCGGTGACGTCACGGTTCGCGCGTCGTCGGTCGACATCCGCACCGTGGGTGCGGGCGGCGGCTCGATTGCCCACGTGCCTGAACTCACCAAAGCACTGCGTGTGGGTCCGCAGTCGGCAGGCGCCGACCCGGGTCCGGCGGCGTACAACCGGGGCGGCACCGAGCCGACCGTGGCCGATGCCAACATCGTTCTCGGTTATCTGCCCGAAATGCAAAAGCTTGGCGGCGACATGGTGCTCAACCGCGAGCTTGCGCAAACGGCCGTCAAAAAAGTGGGTGATGCGCTCGGGCTCAGCGTCAAGCAGGCCGCGCAGGGCATCTACAACATCGTCAATGAAAACATGGTCGGTGCGCTGCGTCTGGTGTCGGTCGAGCAGGGTTACGACCCGCGCGATTACGCGCTGATCGCGTTTGGTGGTGCAGGCCCGCTGCATGCCAATGCACTCTCGCGCCTGCTGGGCTCCTGGCCTTCGATCATACCGCCAGGCCCCGGCGTGCTTTGCGCCCTCGGCGATGCCACGACCGCCGTGCGCGACGAGCGTGCACGGACCTATGTCCGCAAGTTCAGCGAGACCAACGCCAAAGAAATCGACAAGATCCTCAAGGGTCTTGCCGGTGATGCCTCGAAGGGTCTCGAAGCCGAAGGCGTCAAAAAATCCGAAATCACCACGAGCTATCAGGTTGACCTGCGCTACCACGGCCAGGGTCTGCGTCTGACGGTCGAAGTGAATCTCGCGGAGCTGCAAAAGAAACGCCCCAAGGCTATCTGGTACACGTTTGACTATGAGCACCCGCGACTCTTCACCTTCGCGTTGCCGCTCGAGCATGAGCTCGTCACGCTGCGCTCGGCGGTGCAGGGCCAGGGCATAAAGATCAAGCGCCAGCCGCTCGCCTCGGGTAGAAGCGAACCGAAGGCCGCTGCGGTCGGCCAACATAAAGCCTAGATGGATGGAAAAGATGTCACCGCTGTGGTCTATGACCGCGCCAAGCTCAAGGCTGGCAACAAGGTTCGAGGGCCGGCCATCGTCTTGGAAATGGACTCGACCTCGGTCATCCTGCCCAAGCACACCGGCCACGTCGACAAGTCCGGCTGCATTTTGATCTACCCCGACAACCTCAAGGCGCCGAAGAAAGCCGCCGCGAAGAAGTCGGGCAAGAAGTAATCACGAGGAACACACCGATGCCTGCAACAATCGTTCAGCGCAATAAAAAAGCCTTCAAGAAGACGAAGGTCGATACCGTCACCATCGACATCATCGAGAGCGCGTTGCGTAACGCGCGTTACGAGATGGACACAGTATTGTTCCGTACGGCCATGTCGCCGGGCATTCGCGAACAGCACGACGAATTCCCGATGATCGCCAACACCGAAGGCAAGATGGTCGTCGGTCAGTTTGGTTCGTTCATTTGGGGCTTCATGCAGGGCTATGACGGCACGGTCGAAGAGGGGGACATCTTCCTCACCTCCGACCCGTACTCGGTCAACGGCGCCATCAGCCACGCCAACGACTGGCTGATGCTGATGCCTGTTTATCGCGGGGGTCGCATCATCGCCTGGTCTGCCATGTTTGGTCACATGACCGACGTCGGCGGCAAGGTGCCGGGTTCGCTGCCGACGGACGGCACCACCATTTATGAAGACGGCATCGTGGTGCCGCCGGTCAAAATCTACAAGGGCGGCGAACTGAACAAAGACGTGCTGCGCGTCGTGCTGCACAACTGCCGTCTGCCCGAGTGGAACCTCTCGGACTTCAACGCCATTACTGCGGCACTGCGCACGGCGGCGGCACGTTGCGTCGAGATTGCCGAGCGCTTCGGCGATGATGTGTTTTATTCGGCGATGGACGCCATGCTCGAGCGCAACAAGCGCGCGATGCGGGCGCTGATCCGCCAGAACGTGCCGGAGACCAAGCAGTACTTCGAAGATTACATCTGCGACGACGGTCTCAACATGGGCCCGTACCGTATCAAGTGCAGCATGTGGCGCGAGGGTGACAAGTGCATCTTCGACTTCGCAGGTACCGATCCGCAGTCGATTTCTTCGATCAACTTCTTGTTGAACGAAGAAATGTTCAAGATGTTTGCGGGCATCTACATGATCATGGTGTTTGACCCGCAAATCCTTTTCAACGACGGGTTCTATGACCTGATGGAAGTGCGTATTCCGCCGGGCACGCTGCTGAAGCCTTTGAAGCCCGCAGCGCTGTCCTGCCGAACCCATGCGCTCGGACGCATCTTCGACATCCTGGCGGGCTTGCTCGGTCAGGGAAATCCCGACTTCATGTGCGGCGCCGGGTTCTCCGACAGCCCACACTTCATGTACTCGGGTTATGACAAAAACGGCGAGTGGTATCAGCTCTACCAGATCACCTTCGGTGGCATCCCGGGCAAGCCGTTCGGCGATGGTCCCGATGGTCACTCGCTGTGGCCGTCGTTCACCAACGTGCCGAATGAGTTCCTCGAGAGCTACTTCCCGCTGCGGATCGACATCTACGAAACCATCGCCGATACGGGCGGCGCCGGCAAAAACCGTGGTGGCAATGGTCTGCGTATCGGCTATCGCTTCCTCGAGCCGGGCGAGATCTCGATCCACGACGATCGCTGGCTGACCTACCCTTGGGGTGCCAACGGTGGCGAGCCGGGCGCCCGCAGTCGCAAGCTACTGCAACGTGCGGACGGTACTCAGCAGTTGCTGCCCTCAAAGATTGACCACGTCAAGGTTGAGGCGGGCGATCTGCTGATCGCCGACACCTGGGGTGGCGGCGGTTGGGGTGACCCGCTCGAGCGCGAGGCTGCCAAGGTCGGCTTCGATGTGGCTGCGGGCCTCGTGACAGCCGAAGGCGCGAAGCGTTATGGCGTCGTCTGCAATGCCGACGGTCATGTCGACGAAGCCGCAACCGAAGCGCTGCGCACCAAGATGCGTAAAGGCCGCGGACCGAAGAAAATCTTCGATCGGGGCTTCGAGTCGATCGAAGAGCTCAAGGGGCGCTGCAAAGCCGAGACGGGTTTCGATCCGCCGGGCCAGCCGCGCTTCACGAAGTGGGCTGCAGTGGCTGCCGAAGCCATGGCGAAGAAGAAGGGGACCAAGGCGGCCTAAGGTCGCACTCTGTCCAGTACGACAGAAGTCCCCGCTCCGTGAGGCGCGGGGACTTTTTTTTGGCATGATGGGGTGATGCAGCGCATGTCCGACACCTACGTCGATGTGGGGTATTCATCGAGCACCGTGGGCTTTGGTCGCAAGGCCGGGGTACTGGTCGTCGACTGGCAGTTGGCGTTTACCGACCCGAGATTCGAGCTCGGCGGTCTCGAGCGACTGCATCGTGCCCGCGACAACACGGCCGAGCTACTCAAGACGGCGCGTGCCGCGAGTCTGCCGGTCGCAGCGTGCTACACGGCGTATTGCAGCACCAAAGATATGCCGCTGTGGAAGGTCGCTGCCGTACGCCGCGAATTCTTTTATGGTCACGACTGCACGGCCATGGATCCGAAGATCCATGATCCGAGCGACTTCACTTATTGCAAGAACGCGCCGTCGATGTTCTTTCAGACGCCGCTCATCACCTGGATCGTGCGCGAAGGTATCGACACCGTGTTCGTGACCGGATGCACGACGAGTGGCTGCGTGCGCGCCACCGTCGTTGATGCGTTTTCATATGGTCTGCGCGTGCAGGTGGTAGCGGACTGCTGCGGTGATGCCGAGCAAGG
>JBJTAV010000031.1:0-44814 GCA_046091005.1 Gammaproteobacteria bacterium
CCTGATGGCCCGATATATTGGTCCCAAGTGCAAGCTCGCTCGTCGCGAGGGCACCGATCTTTTTTTGAAAAGTGGCGTTAAGCCGCTCGAGTCGAAGTGCAAGCTGCAGGTGCCGCCGGGTGGCATCAAAGGCGAGCGCAAGACGCGGCTCTCCGAGTACGGCAGCCAGCTGCGCGAGAAGCAGAAGCTGCGCCGCATGTACGGAGTACTCGAGCGTCAGTTCGCCAACTACTACACCGAGGCTGCACGCCGTACCGGCTCGACGGGTGAGAACCTGCTGAAGCTCCTCGAGTGTCGTCTCGACAACGTCGTCTATCGCATGGGTTTTGCAGCGACGCGCGCCGAAGCGCGTCAGCTCGTCAGCCACAAGGGTGTCGAGGTCAACGGCGAGGTGGTGACGATCCCCTCCTGCCAGCTGCGTCCGGGCGATGTGGTGCAGGTGCGCGAGAAATCACGCAAGCAGCTGCGCATTCAAAACGCCATGCAGATCGCTTCGCAGGTCGGCCTGCCTGAGTGGGTCGAAGTGAACGACAAAGAAATGAAAGGCGTCTTCAAGCAGGTGCCGGCGCGGGACGAGATCCTGCCCGACATCAATGAAAACCTGGTCGTCGAGTTGTACTCGAAGTAATACTCGGGACAGGAAAGAGGATTTGAACATGCAAGGATCCGTCAGCGAATTCCTCAAGCCGCGCGTGGTGAAGGTCAGCCCGCTTGCCCCGCGCCAGGCGCGCGTGGTCATCGAGCCCTTCGAGCGCGGCTTTGGTCACACGCTCGGCAACGCGCTGCGTCGCGTTCTGCTCTCCTCGATGCCCGGTGCGGCGATCACCGAAGCCGAAATCGAAGGCGTGCTGCACGAGTACACGAGCATCGAAGGCGTGCAAGAAGATGTGGTCGACATGCTGCTCAATCTGAAGCAGGTCGCGATCCGCATGCACAGCCGCGACTCGGCCGAGCTCCGCCTGTCAAAGAAAGGCCCGGGCCCGGTCACTGCCGGTGACATCCAGACGGATCACGACGTCGAAGTCGTCAATCCGGAACTGGTGATCGCCAACCTCACCAAGGCAGGCGAGCTCAACATGGTGCTGCGCGTCGAGCGTGGTCGCGGTTATCGTCCGGCCTCGCAGCGTGCGGCGTTCGAAGAAGCCACTCGGCCGATCGGTCGACTGCAGCTCGACGCCTCGTTCAGCCCGATCCGTCGCGTCACTTATTCAGTAGACGCAGCGCGTGTCGAACAGCGCACCGACCTCGACAAGCTCATCCTCGACATCGAGACCAACGGCACGATCGATGCTGAAGAAGCCATCCGTCGCGCCGGTGGCATCCTCAAAGATCAGCTGTCGGTGTTCGTCGACCTGCAGGGCGAGGAAGAAGCCGGTGGCAAGTCCGAGGCGGCGCAGTTCGATCCGATCCTGTTGCGTCCGGTCGACGAGCTCGAGCTCACCGTGCGCAGTGCCAACTGCCTCAAGGCTGAAAACATCCACTACATCGGCGATCTCGTGCAGCGTACCGAAGTCGAGTTGCTGCGCACCCCGAACCTCGGCAAGAAGTCTTTGACCGAGATCAAGGAAGTGCTGCAAAGCCACGGCTTGATGCTCGGCATGCGTCTCGACGGCTGGCCGCCGACCGGGCTGCGTCACGACGAGGATCGCGGCGGTTTGATGTGAGCACCCGCGGTCCAATGACCGCGCGCCACGACTGATTCATCGGAGTTCTTTATGCGTCATCGACTTTCCGGGCGGCAACTCTCGCGCAATGCACCGCATCGCCATGCGCTGATGCGCAACATGAGCGTCGCGCTGCTGCGTCACGAGACCATCCGCACCACCTTGCCGAAGGCGAAGGAACTTCGTCGCGTCGTCGAGCCACTGATCACGCTGGCCAAAACCGACAGCGAAGCGCGTCGTCGTCTCGCGTTCTCGAGACTGCGCGACAACGCGGTGGTCGAGAAGCTCTTTGGCGATCTCGGTCCGCGCTTCAAGGCACGGGCCGGCGGCTACACGCGCATTCTGCGCATGATGCCGCGTCCGGGTGACTCCGCGCCGATGGCGCTGATGCAGCTCGTCGACCAGGCGGCTGCACCGGCTGTTGAGGCCGACGCCACCGAAGACAAGAAGGGCAAGAAAACAGCCAAGGCCGCGGCCAAGCCGCGCGCTCGCAAAGCCGCTGCCGCTTGATTGACCGCCGCCGGCCCGATGGCCCGGCGGTCATCATGTCACAGGGCGCCGCGCGCAGTTTTTTGCACGGGGGGACGACATGAGCATCATCAAAGAATTTCGCGAATTCGCGATGCGTGGCAACGTCATCGACCTCGCGGTCGGCGTGGTCATCGGCGCAGCCTTCGGCAAGATCGTGTCGTCGTTGGTGGGCGACATCATCATGCCGGTGCTCGGCAAGGCCGTGGGCAGCGTGTCTTTCAACGAGCTCGGCACCCCGCTGGGTATCGGCCCCAACGGTGAAGAACTGGTGCTCAAGTGGGGCGCCTTCCTGCAGACGCTGTTCGACTTCATGCTCATCGCGTTGGCGCTTTTCCTCGCAATCAAGGCGATCAACCGACTGAAGCGCGCGGACGCTGCTCCGGTCGAGTCGGCTCCTTTCGCACCGCCGCCTCCGCCGCGCAGCGAAGTTTTGCTCGAAGAAATCCGCGACCTGCTCAAGAAAAACTGAACGCTGTCCGTGTGAGGTTGTCGCAACCGTCCGCGGTCACCACCAGATTGTCCTCGACGCGGATGCCGCCGAACGGGCGTAATGACTCGACCCTTTTCCAGTCGATGCGAGCCGCGTGTTCGCCGCTGCGAGCAGGGTCCAGCAGCGCATCAATGAAATAAAGCCCCGGTTCCATCGTCAACACGAAACCCGGTTCGAGTTGTCGGGTGAGCCGCAGGGCGGGGTCGCGAGCGGGCTTTGGCAGCGTACCGCCTTCGTCATCGGCCATCGTGCCGCCGACATCGTGCACCTCAAGCCCCAGCAGGTGGCCGATGCCGTGGGGAAAGAAGAGTCGCGAAGCCCCGGATTCAAGTGCTTCGGCAGCGCTGCAGCGCAGCACGCCTGCTTCGCAGAGCAGCGTCGTGATGCGTTCGACCGCAGCCGCGTGGATATCACGCCAGTCGACCCCGGGCTTAGTGAGCGCACACAGCCCGAGTTGCAGACGATCCATGGCAGTGACGAGGTCAGCAAAGTCCCCTGCTGCCGCCGCGGTGGTTCGAGTGATATCGCTACCATAGCCCGCGAAACTGGCCCCTGCATCGAGTAGCAGGGAGCGGTGTTCGGCCGGTTTGTCACGCCGCAGCACTTGGTAGTGCAGCACCGAGGCGGCCTCGTTCAGCGCGACGATCGCGTTGTAGGGCAACTCCTGCTCGCGCTGGCCGCAGGCAGAGGCAAAAGCCTGGTGAATGTCGTACTCCGAGCCGCTGGCCCGAAAGCAGGTCTCGGCGGCGCGATGACCCCTTGCGCCGATCCGGTTCGCCTCGGCAAGACAGGCGATTTCGTAGGGCGTTTTACGCGCGCGGGTGAAGTCCAGTCGGCGCATCAGATCGGGCGGATTGATCGACGCGACGCCCCAGCCGATGAGTTCCGGCAACGGGTCCCCAATCCAGGCGGTCCTCGAGAGATCTGCCGGCAGCGCTGCACGAGACTCCTGTTTGGAATGGACCTCGATGACCTCGAAGTGCGCTGGCCACCAGCTCTCCGGCAGCTTCGCCGGCTGGTACCAAAAATCCGTTTCGACGTGGAAAATCAGCTTTGGACGACTTCCCGGTCGAAAAAGGATCAGCGATCCCGGTGCATCGAGCAGCGGGGCCCACCATTTAAAGGGCGGGTGGGCCTTGAACGGATAGTGCTGATCATCAAGAAACAAGCCGATTGGCTCGCCCGCATGCAGGATCACGGCATCGAGCTTGCTGCGCAGGAGGGCGTCTTCGGTACGGCGGCACAGCTCCGCGAGGTGGGCGGGATACAAGCGGGCGAGTTCCTGGTGGGGCATCGGCATCTCTCGGGTGGTTTCGTTAAATCGGCCATCGGCTATGGGCGGCGCCGCAACCCGCCTCGGCCAATGAGCCGCGGCAATTGTACTTCCGTCCGGCGCCCAAGTTGTCGCGTCGGGTTGACGGTTGCGGGGACATTCACAAGTAGTGCGAAAGCCTATAGAATTCGGGCGCGATTTATATCGCCAGACAAACTAGCTAGGTTGTTTGATTTTTTACTTGTTCCTACTTTTTGGGGTAACTGCAAAATGAAGACGAAGCTCGCTCTCAGCGCTCTTCTCGCTGCGCTCGCTCTGACCGCTTGCGGTGGCAAGCCTGCCGAGGCTCCGGCCGAGGCTGCTGCTCCTGCCGAAGCTGCTGCTCCGGCTGAAGCCGCTCCCGCCGAGGCCGCTCCGGCTGACGCCGCTGCTGCTCCGGCTGATGCCGCTGCCGCTCCGGCTGACGCCGCTGCTGCTCCGGCCGCCGAGCCCGCCAAGTAATTTCCTGACGGAAATTTTTGGCCGGGAGTGTTGAACTCCCAAATGAACCCGGGACGATGGCTTGCCATCCCCCGGGTTCTTTTTTTGGTCGAGCTTTTTTGATGAGTGTTTCGATTCGCGAACTGCGCAGCACGCCTCGCTTGCGGCCTTGGCTGGATCGAGCTTACGCCGCTTGGATGAACGAGATCGGTGCCCGCGAGGCAAGCGTCGCCGCGGCCCATACCGAGCTCGACTCGGCGCTACGCTCCCCGGGCGTGCTTGCTCTGATCATTGAGCGCGATCAGTTGCCGGTCGGCTTCGCGCTCATTCGGCGCGAGGCCGCGGGTGAAGAACAACGCTGGCGCCTGCTCGATTTCTTTGTTCTGGCCGAAATGCGTCGGCTGGGTGTCGGCGGTGCCGCAGCGCGCTTGCTCTTCGATCGTTTCGTGGGCGATTGGGAGATCGTGACCCTGAGCAAGGACAGCGCAGCGCTCCACTTTTGGCGCCGAGTACTTGCGCGACACGCACCCGGTCGGGCGAGTGAAACTCGCGGCGCCGGCGAGATCGTTCAGCGTTTCAAGAGCAGCGGCGCGAGGTAACGTCCGGTATACGAGCGTTCAACTTTGGCGACCTGCTCTGGTGTGCCGCAGGCGATGATCTCCCCGCCGGCTGCGCCGCCTTCCGGCCCAAGATCCACAATCCAGTCCGCGGTCTTGATCACATCGAGGTTGTGCTCGATGACGACAACCGTGTTGCCCTCATCGCGTAACCGGTGCAAAACCCCTAGCAGCTGCGCCACATCGTGAAAGTGCAGACCGGTGGTCGGCTCGTCGAGCACGTAGAGCGTACGGCCCGTCGCGCGCTTGGCGAGTTCACGGGCGAGCTTCACGCGCTGCGCTTCGCCGCCCGAGAGAGTGGTCGCGTTCTGCCCGAGTTTGAGATACCCGAGTCCGACGTCAAGCAGCGTCTGCAATTTGGGTTGTACTGCCGGAATATTTTGAAAGAAGCGTGCCGCATCTTCGACAGTCATTTCGAGCACGTCGTGGATGCTCTTGCCACGATAAAGAATTTCCAGCGTTTCGCGGTTATAGCGACGTCCACGACAGACATCGCAGGGCACATAGACATCGGGCAGGAAGTGCATCTCCACCCGCATCACGCCATCACCCTGACACGCTTCGCAGCGCCCGCCTTTGACATTGAAGCTGAAGCGGCCTGCGTCGTAGCCGCGACTGCGCGCCTCGGGCACCTGCGCGAAGAGTTCGCGCAGACCGGTGAATATGGACGTGTAGGTCGCAGGGTTGGAGCGCGGAGTGCGCCCGAGCGGGCTTTGATCGATATCGATCACCCGATCGATGTTCTCGATGCCCTGCAGGGCCTTGCAGGGTGCGGCGTCGCTCGGTCCACCGCCGATTTCGGCCACTGCCCGACGCAGCAGCGTGTCGTTGATCAGTGTGCTCTTGCCTGAGCCCGAGACACCGGTAACGCAACTCAGCAGCCCGAGCGGGATCTCGACATCGATATCTTTGAGGTTGTTGCCTTTCGCACCGAGCACACGCAGCAATCGGCTCGGCTGTCGCTGCGTACGCCGCTTGGGCACCGGGATTCGCATTGCCCCCGAGAGATATTGACCAGTCAGCGACGCAGGGTTGTCACGGATTTGCTGCGGTGTTCCCGCAGCGACGATTGCGCCACCGTGGATGCCCGCGCCCGGCCCGAGATCGATTACATGATCGGCGGAGACGATGGCATCTTCGTCATGTTCCACCACGATGACCGTATTGCCGAGGTCGCGCAGGCGATGCAATGTCGCGAGCAACCGCGCATTGTCACGCTGGTGCAGCCCGATCGAGGGTTCGTCGAGGATATACATCACCCCGGTGAGCCCTGATCCGATCTGGCTCGCAAGCCGAATGCGCTGTGCCTCACCGCCCGACAAAGAATCTGCACCGCGATCGAGCGTCAAATAGCCAAGACCCACATCCACCAAAAAACGCAGGCGGTCCTGTACCTCGACGACGATTTTCCCCGCGACTTCACCGCGCCAGCCGGGCAGCGTCAGCTGACCAAAGAAATTAGCGGCATCGGCAACGGCGAGCGCCGTGACATCGGTGAGGGCGCGGTCGGCCACGTGCACATGACGCGCCGTACGATTGAGGCGGCTGCCGCCACAATCGGGGCAGCTGCGCCAGCCTTTGTAGCGCGCGAGTTCCTCGCGCACCGCCGGGGAGTCCGACTCGCGGTAGCGCCGCTCGATATTGCGCAGCATGCCTTCGAACGCATGTTTGCGTCGAGTGGTTTTGCCGCGGCCGACGATGTAGGTAAATTCGATCTCTTCGTCTTCGCTGCCGTACAGCAGAATTTGCTGCGTGCGCGCCGGCAGCTCCTGCCAGGGTTCTTCGATATCGAAGCCGTAATGCGTCGCCAGTGTGCGTATGAGCTGCAAATAGTGTGCGTTGTGCCGATCCCAGCCGCGCACGGCACCGCCCGCCAAAGAAATATGCGGAAAAGCCACCACTCGTGCCGGATCAAAGAATTCCTGCTGGCCCAGGCCATCGCAGGTGGGGCAGGCGCCCGCGGGGCTGTTGAAGCTGAACATCTTCGGTTCGAGCAGCGGCACGCTGAAGCCGCATTCCGGGCAGGCGTGGCGGTTCGAAAACAGCAAGCCTTCGTCGGCCGCTTGTTCCATACGTATCACTCGCGCCGTGCCGCCCGACAGGCGCAGGGCGGTTTCGAAGGATTCGGCGAGTCGCTGCGCGGCATCTGCGCGTACGCGCAGGCGATCGATCACCACTTCGATATCATGCTTGCGACGCGCGTCGAGCTTGGGCGGCGGGTCGAGGTCGTGGATCGCCCCGTCTATACGCACGCGAACAAAACCCTGCGACTGCAGATCGCGCAGCACGCCGTCGTGCTCGCCCTTGCGCTGCTGCAGCAACGGTGCGAGCACCATCGCCGGCGTGCCCTCGTCCAGCCGCAGCACCTGGTCCACCATCTGACTTACGGTCTGCGCCTCGAGAGAGATCCCGTGATCGGGGCAGCGCGGAATCCCGGCCCGCGCATAAAGCAAGCGCAGGTAATCGTGGATCTCGGTCACCGTGCCGACCGTGGAGCGCGGGTTATGTGAGGCCGCCTTCTGCTCGATCGCAATCGCGGGCGAGAGTCCCTCGATGTGGTCGACATCGGGCTTGTCCATCATCGACAGGAACTGTCGCGCATAGGCCGACAGCGACTCGACGTAACGCCGCTGGCCCTCGGCATAGAGGGTGTCGAAGGCCAGCGAGGACTTGCCCGAGCCCGACAGCCCGGTCACCACCACCAATTGGTTGCGCGGGATGTCGAGGTCGAGGTTACGCAGGTTGTGGGTGCGGGCACCGCGGATGCGGATGGGCAGCATGGTCAGGCGTTATTCAAGAAAAACAGCCGGTTAGTGTACCCCTGTAGGCTGGATTACCGACGGGTTTCTGGGGAAGTTCACTGGATTTTCGCGGTGCAGCAGGGGCGGGGGACGATTAGAATGACAGTTCGTTCTCACCGCTCTCCGCTGACCACCCCGACCGCCGTCCCTTGAGACCCGAGCCGCCGGCTCTGCCTCGACGATGGCCCATCGCCCGAACCGGGCCGGGCGACCCAGATTGAGGGCACAATTAGGGAAGGACTCACCATGGCGCGTGGCATCAACAAAGTCATCCTCGTCGGCAATCTCGGGCAAGACCCCGATACCAAGGCCATGCCTTCGGGCATGACAGTCTGCAATCTTCGTATCGCCACCTCCGAAAGCTGGAAAGACAAGCAGTCTGGCGAAATGAAAGAACAAACCGAGTGGCACAGCGTTGCTCTCTTTGGTCGTCTGGCCGAGGTTGCTGGCGAATACCTGCGCAAGGGTTCGCAGGTGTACATCGAAGGGCGTCTGCGTACCCGCAAGTGGCAAGACAAGAGCGGTAACGATCGCTACACCACCGAGATCGTCGGCAACGAGATGCAGATGCTGGGCGGTGGCGGTCGCGGCATGGGCGGCGGCGAGGGTCGCTCATCCGGGTCCAGCCGTGCCGCATCGGGTGGCGAGGCGAGCTACGGCGAGCCGGTCCGCAGCAGCACCGAAAAAGACGAGTTCGACGACGACATTCCCTTTTGAGCGACTCGACCTCCACCGAGCGTTCCCGACTCATGGACGAATCCCGAACCTCCACAACCGGCCGGTACTACATCAAGACCTACGGCTGCCAGATGAACGAGTACGACTCGTCCCGCATGGGCGACGTGCTCGAGGCGGCTGCGGGTTTGCTGCCCACCGACAACCCGGCCGAGGCCGACGTCCTTCTGGTCAACACCTGCTCGGTCCGCGAGAAAGCCGAGTCCAAGGTGTTCTCGCTGCTCGGTGAATGGAAGCAGATCAAAGATTTACGTCCCGGCGTCATCATCGGTGTTGGCGGCTGCGTAGCGAGCCAAGAGGGCGATCAACTCGTCAAGGCGGCACCGCAGGTCGACCTTGTGTTCGGACCGCAAACTGTTCACCGTCTGCCGCAGATGATCTCCGACCTGCGTGCCAGCGGCCGTTCAGTGATCGACATCAGCTTCCCCGAAATCGAGAAATTCGATCATCTGCCGGCGCCGCGTGCCGAGGGACCGACGGCCTTTGTGTCGATCATGGAAGGCTGCAGCAAGTACTGCAGTTTCTGCGTAGTCCCCTACACCCGCGGCGACGAGATCAGTCGTCCGCTCGACTCCATCATCGACGAAGTTTCCAAACTCGCGGCTCAAGGTGTGCGCGAGGTCACGCTGCTGGGCCAGAACGTCAACGCCTATCGAGGCAACATGGCCGATGGCGCACTAGTCGATCTTGCGACCCTGTTGCATCACGTTGCCGCCATCGAGGGAGTCGAGCGCATCCGCTTCACCACTTCGCATCCGCTGGAGTTCGACGATAGCCTGATCGAGGCCTACGCCAGCCTGCCCAAACTCGCCAACCATCTGCATTTGCCGGTGCAGTCAGGCTCGGATCGCGTGCTCGCGCTGATGAAGCGCGGCTACACCGCGCTCGAGTTCAAGTCACGCATTCGCAAGCTACGCAGCGCACGACCCGATATTTCCGTTACCTCCGATTTCATCGTGGGCTTTCCCGGCGAAACCGAGCGCGACTTTGAAGCCACGATGAACCTGGTGCGCGATCTCCACATCGACCAGTCATTCAGCTTTCTCTACAGCCGCCGGCCGGGTACGCCCGCTGCATCGCTGCCCGATGAGACGCCGCACGAAGAAAAGCAGGCCCGGCTTGCTCGTCTGCAGGCGCTACTCGAAGAGAACGCTCAGACGCGTAGTCGCGCGCTGGTCGGTAGCGTGCAGCGCGTGCTGATCGAGCGCCCCTCGCGCAAAGATCAAACCGAATTGGCGGGCCGCACCGAAGACAATCGTTGGGTCAACTTCCCGGGACCGGCCAAGCTGCTCGGTCATTTCGTCGACGTTGAAATCACCGAGGCGAAAGCTCATTCGCTGCGCGGCCGCATCGTTGCCGCCGAGGCTGTCCGTGGCTGACTCTCCTGCCTTGGCTGTGCGCGAGTTTCCCCTCGAGCCGCCCGATAACGACAGGCTCGCAAATCTTTGCGGCCCGTTGGACGAAAACCTGCGACTCATCGAATCGAGGCTGGGCGTCGAGGTGCGGCGCCGCGGCAGCAGTTTCCGTGTACAGGGCGATAAAGCGGGCGCTGCCGAGTCGCTATTGCGCGAGCTGTTCCGTATCACTCGCACCGAAGACATCACCCCCGAGACAGTCCATCTCGCGCTGCGCGATCATGACACCGACCAAGCACAGCGCAGTCGCCCGTCTGCAGAGCCGGTCGTTTTGCCTGCAGATGCCGCTGCCGAACCGGTTGCCATGGTCAAAGATATCGATGGCACTCTCGAGACTGACGATATCGAAACCGGACTGCGTACTCTGCGCGGTACGATCCGCGCTCGCGGCGCGAATCAGCGTGAATACCTTCGCCGCATTCGCCGCAACGACCTCACGTTTGGCGTCGGTCCTGCCGGTACCGGCAAGACCTATCTTGCGGTGGCCTGCGCGGTCGAGGCGCTGCAGGCTGATCGGGTACGACGTATCGTGCTGGTGCGTCCTGCGGTCGAAGCAGGCGAGCGGCTCGGGTTTTTGCCCGGCGATCTCACGCAAAAAGTCGATCCTTATTTGCGTCCCATGTATGACGCACTCTACGAAATGATGGGTTTCGATCGGGTTGCCAAGCTGATCGAACGCAATGTGATCGAGGTCGCGCCGCTGGCGTTTATGCGTGGGCGCTCGCTCAATGATTCCTTCATCATTCTCGATGAGGCGCAGAACACCACCGTCGAGCAAATGAAAATGTTCCTCACGCGTATCGGCTTCGGCTCACGCGCGGTGGTGACGGGTGATGTCACGCAAACCGATCTTCCGGTCGGCAAGCTCTCTGGTCTGCGGCACGTGCTCGAGGTGCTGCGCAACGTGCAAGGTGTCGACTTTCAATTCTTTGAAGCGCGCGATGTCGTTCGTCATCCGCTGGTACAGCGGATCGTGCAGGCCTACGAAGCGATCGACGGAGCAGGCAATCGGTGAAGCGCGAGAGGGCCAAGCGGGTTGTCGACAAGTTGGTCGTCGAAGTACGCAGCAGCGTGCGGCGTGGTGTGCCGGGTCCGGTGCGCATCGCCCGCTGGGTGCGTGAGGCCGTCGGTGCAAAGGGAAACGGCGCAGAGCTTGCGGTACGCATTGTCGGTGCAGCCGAGGGCCAGCGGCTCAATTTGCTCTGGCGTGGCCGCGATTACCCCACCAACGTGCTGTCGTTTCCGGCCCCTGCCGATGCAGTAAAAGGCAAAGTACGTCGATCTTTGGGCGACATCGTGATTTGTGCTCCGGTCGTGGTACGCGAGGCAAAGCAACAGCAGAAGCGACTCGATGACCACTGGGCTCACCTGCTCATCCACGGCGCCCTGCATTTACTCGGTCACGATCATGAACGCGAGGCGGAAGCCACACGCATGGAGCGTCGCGAGCGGCTCATTCTTGCGCGGTTCGGCATTGCCGACCCCTATCGCATTTCTTCAGCCCTTTCGGAGCCAGCAGCCGTGTCGGAGCAACGATGACCAACCCGCGATACAGTTCGATGAGTTGGATACGCAAGCTCGGGCGCGCGCTTTCCGGCGAGGCTGAAGATCGCGAAGATCTTGCGCAGCTCATGCGTCAGGCGCTCGAGCGCGGTGTGATCGACGCCGATGCATTGCAAATGCTTGAGGGCGTGCTTGGCGTCTCCGATCTGCAGGTTCGCGACATCATGATCCCGCGCGCGCAGATGGTCGCCGTGCACCGCGACGATCCGCCCGAAAAACTGCTGCCCGTCATCGTCGAGTCCGGGCACTCGCGTTTCCCGGTGATCGATGATGATCGTGACGATGTAGTGGGCATTTTGCTCGCCAAAGATGTGCTGCGACTGTACGCGGCGGGTCGCGAGGACGACTTCGACATCCGCGAGTGCATGCGATCCGCTGTCGTGGTGCCCGAATCGAAGCGCGTCAATGTATTGCTCAAAGAATTTCGACGAAACAGAAACCACATGGCGATCGTGGTCGACGAATATGGCGGGGTTTCCGGGCTCGTCACCATCGAAGACGCGATTGAACAGATCGTTGGCGAGATCGACGACGAGTTCGATGTCGAGGACGACAGCAACATCCGCAAAGAAGGCGAGCGTCAGTTCGTGGTGCGCGGCGGCACTCCGATCGCTGAATTCAACGAATATTTCGGCACCGGTTTGTCCGACGCCGAATTCGACACCGTCGCCGGTCTCGTGATGCAGCAACTTGGCCATCTACCGCGTCGCGGCGAGGTCGTAGTCATCGAAAACATCGAGATGCGGGTGCTGCGCGCTGATCGACGGCGGGTCGACGCGCTCAAGGTCATCCCACCGCAAGACGTGCTCCCCATCGAAGATCGCGGGAGCAACGACTGAGTGCCGACGCAGCGTTCGTCCGTGCCGTGAGTGCCTGGCTAGACGGCACAGGGTCCGGCATGCGGGCTCACCTCGTGGCCCTGTTCGCCGGCGCAGCGCTCTCGCTGGCCTTTGCGCCGTTCAATCTTTGGCCATTGGCTATCATCGCTCCGGCGGTATTGTTTTCGTTGTGGGGCGGTGGCTTGTCGACCCGCAGCACGCCGCCTGGACGAGCGGCATCGGTGGGGTTTGCTTTCGGCTGTGGCACGTTCGCGGCCGGCACCTATTGGCTCTACGTCAGTATCCACGGCTTCGGCAAGGCGCCGGTCTGGTTGGCCTTGGCCTTGATGCTCGGCTTGGTTGCCCTGATGGCCTGCTATTCGGCGTTGTTGGGTTACGCGGCAGCACGCTTTTTTCCGCAGCATGGGCCCGTACGTTGGCTGATCGGTTTGCCGGCAGGATGGGTGCTGCTCGAGTGGATACGCGGTTGGTTTTTGTCCGGTTTTGGTTGGTTGTCGCTGGGTTACTCGCAGACGGGTACCTGGCTGGCAGGCTGGGCGCCACTCGGCGGCGTATACACCTTATCTTTGCTCTTGGCATTGATGGCCGGTGCACTGGCCTTTTGGTGGGCGGAACGCAGCTCGAACAAGTCGGGCTCAAAGAAAACACTGCACTTTTGGCAAGTGCTGATCGTGCTGGCGCTGCCGTGGTTGATTGGCCTTGGGCTCGGGCGTATCGAGTGGACGCGCGCGAGCGGCGCGCCGGTCGGCGTCGCCATCATTCAAGGCGCTATCCCGCAAGATCAAAAATGGCTGACAGAAAATCGCGACAATAGTCTGCGCAGATACCGTGACCTCACGCTGTCGGCACTGGGTACACCGCTCATCGTGTGGCCCGAGGCGGCGGCCCCAGAGCTCGCCAATAATATCGTGCCCTATCTGACCGACCTGGCTCGTGCGGCCGAGGGCGCAGGCTCCAGTTTGTTGCTTGGCCTGATCCGTGCAGAGCCTGCGGAAAGCGGTGACCGGCCGCGCTATTTCAATTCGATACTCGCCTTCGAGAAAGAAATAACCTGGTACGACAAACACCATCTCGTGCCTTTCGGCGAGTTTTTCCCGGTACCCGAGGCGGTGCGGCGCTGGATGCGACTGATGAATCTGCCTTACTCCGACTTTTCGCGTGGCGCGGCGACTCAGCTACCGCTGCAAGTCGGCGGCCTCGCGCTGTCGGCAAGCATTTGCTACGAAGACGCTTATGCGAGTTCGCAACTCGCTTCGGCGCGTGCATCGACAGCACTCGTCAATGTCACCAACGACGCCTGGTTCGGTCGTTCGACGGCGCGTCATCAGCATTTGCAGATTTCGCAGATGCGAGCGATCGAGGCGCAGCGCTATCTGGTACGCGCTGCCAATGACGGAATTTCAGCGGTGATCGGACCGCGTGGCGAGTTTGTTGCTCGCGCGCCTGATTTTCAGCAGGCAGTATTGCGCTCGGCGATCGTGCCTCGTACCGGAAGTTCACCGTATCTGCGCTTCGGGAATATTCCGCTCTTGGTTTTGCTGGTGATCGCACTCGTGGTCGCAGTCCTGCGCCGATCGCGATCGTGAACTTTCCCTGCCTCGTGCTGTCTAGGAGTTCCGTGTCCATGCAGTGGGTCATCGCTATGTCACGACGTCCGTTCGTTCACCGCAGCCTTGCTGCGGTCGCTTCCATTCTCGTTTTCAGCGCGTGTCAGCCGGATACCTCAAACGCGACAGGGGCGCCGCTCGCGACGCTCGCGCAAGCGCCTGCGGCAGGTACCGTGAGTGCGCCTGCACCGGCAGTCTCGTTACCTAATTTCGCCTCGCTCGTGCAGCAACAAGGACCTGCGGTGGTCAATATTTCCACCAAGGGCAAGCGAGTGCGTGTCGGTGCGCCCGGCATGTCGCCGGACGATCCCTTCTACGAATTTTTCCGTCGCTTTGGGATCCCGGGGGCTCCGGGTGGTCGTGGTGATGCGCCGAGTCGGGAGTCGCCTGACGGCGATGACGGCATGCGTCGTCCGGGTGGTGAAGGCTCGGGTTTCATCGTCAGCAGTGACGGTTACATTCTGACCAATGCACACGTCGTCGATGAAGCTGAAGAGGTCACTGTCAGACTCACGGATCGTCGCGAATTCATTGCAAAGATCATCGGTCTCGACAAGCCGACGGATGTGGCCGTTCTGAAGATTGAAGCGAAGGCATTGCCAGTGGTGCGCATCGGTGATCCGTCGAAGCTCCGACCCGGCGAGTGGGTGCTCGCGATCGGCTCGCCCTTCGGTTTTGATAACTCTGCTACGGCCGGCATCGTCAGCGCCACTGCGCGCGGCTTGCCGGGTGGTGACAGCAACTACGTCAATTTCATCCAAACCGATGTGGCCGTGAATCCGGGCAATTCCGGGGGGCCGCTGTTCAATCTTGCGGGTGAGGTGGTCGGCATCAACTCGCAGATCTACAGCCGCTCGGGCGGTTACATGGGGATTTCTTTTGCGATCCCGATCGATGTTGCGGTGAGTGTACGCGATCAGATCATCGCCAAGGGTCGCGTCAGCCGCGGCAAGATTGGTGTCTCGATCCAGCAAGTCGATGCGACGCTCGCCGAGAGTTTTGGTCTCGATCGACCGCGCGGTGCGTTGGTGGGTGGCGTAGAAGCGGACGGCCCAGCCGATAAAGCGGGTCTGCGTCAGGGCGACATCATACTGTCGGCCGATGGACGTGTGATCGAGCGCTCCGAGGAACTGCCGACGGTCATCGGTCAGATTCGCCCCGGCAGCGATGTCACACTCGAGGTGTGGCGCGATCGAAGCAAGCGCTCCATCAAAGTTCGCGTCGGCGAGCTCGGACCAGCTGGCCCGACGGTCGCCGACAACCCGCGCGCTGAACCTGAAAGCTCAGCCGATCGTCTGGGGCTCGTGGTGCGCGACCTCACCAGCGACGAGCGCAGCCAGGGTGGAATACGCGACGGTCGTGGCGGGCGCGTGGCGCTGCCCGAGGGGGTGCTGGTCGAGCGCGCTCAGGGCGCCGCGCGTGACGCGGGGGTGCAACGCGGCGACTTCGTGCTCAACGTGAACGGGCGACCGGTCAAGACGGTCAAAGAATTTCGCGAGGCGGTATCGAAAGCGGGCAAGGCTGTGGCGCTACTCGTACAGCGTGGCGGCTCGCAGATCTTCATCCCGATCCGCGGCGAATAGCTTGCGCTTGCGCTGCTTGAGCGTCTGCTGACGAGTTTTGCGCGCTCAGCGACCGCGCGCGGCGAGTTCGCGGTAACAACGCCGCGCAAGTCCGATCAAAAGTGCAGCGAGAGGCGCGGCGACGGTGGTGACCATGATCACCCCGTCGCCGATTCGCTGCTCGTCTTGCAGCACATAATCGGACACCATCGACATCGCGGTTGCACCGATCCCGATGCCCGTCAGATTGATCACGAGCAGGTATAGCGCCGAGGCGCGGGCGCGCAAAGGGCCGGGCGTCACGAGCTGCAAGGCCGCAGACGCCGCTGCAAACGGAAAGCTGGAGCAGAACAACGTCGGTACGAGCAAGGCGAGTGCCAGATTGGGGTTGTCGGCGCTGAAGGTCAGCGCGACGAGCGGTGCGAGCAGGATCGCACTGATCATCAAGACTCGAAGTTCAGCGTCTTGTTTGCCGGCGGCGCGCCACCGATCAGCGAGTGCGCCGCCCACCATGATCCCCGCGGCGCCCGCGAGCAGCATGATCGGTCCGTAACTGAAGGCGACATCGATCGGGCTAAAAGCATGCACGCGCATGAAATGTGCGGGAATCCAGAAGGCGACGCCGTTGAAGATCAGCGTCAACATGGATACGCCAAAGGTGTGCAGCAAATAGAAGCGCCACTCCTGGCGCATCCAGCGCAGCACATCGGCAAATCGTGTGGCTGCCGGCACTGCCGTTTGGCGCGCGGGCTCGGGAATCCGCAGCATCCAGATCGTCACCAGCATGCCGAGTGGACCGAGGATCAGGAACGGCAGTTGCCAAGGGCGCACCTCGCCGATCAGCGGCCAGTGCATCACCTCCGCGGCAGAGATCATCGAGATGAGTGCGCCGGTGATCATTACTGCGGCACCGATACCGAAATAGATGCCCACCGAGAACAAGGCCAAGGCACGACTGCGCTGCCGAGGCGGATAGAGGTCGGCGATCATGGAATAGGCGGTGGGCGTGAGTGCGGCCTCGCCGATACCCACGCCTACGCGCGCCGCAAACAGTCCGAGGTAACTGGTTGCACGACCACAGAGAGCAGTCATCAGCGACCAAAGAAATATGCCGCCGGCGACGATGTTGCGTCGATTGCCGGTGTCGGCCCAGCGACCGATGGGCCACACGCCGAGCACGGTGTAGCAGATCGCGAAGGCGAGTCCGTGCAGCAGACTGACTTCGGTGTCGCTCAGGCCAAGGTCGGCACGGATGGGTCCGACCAGCATCGAGAGAATCTGTCGATCGACGTAAGAAAAGATGTAGGCCACCATCAATGCGATGGTCGCGCGCTGCGCCACGGCAGGCGCCGGAAAACCGCTTTCGCGAGAGGGTTCTGTCACTCGGGGGATTTCATTGAAGTGGCGGGGGCGACTTGCTCGATGGGCATCAATAATTGGGTGTCTTGGGCAGTGCTTGCCCGTAGGGTGCGAGTTCCGGCGGCAGAATCGGTCGGTGTGGCGGGTCCCAGATGAACGGTTTTTTCACGGTGTCGAAGGTGTTGACCAGCGGGCCATTCACGGTACGTACGAAGAGGTTGTAGCCGGTGTCGGTACCTGCCGGTCCGTGATACTCGTTTTCGCGCCACCAGCAGTAGCCGCCGCGTTGCATGCGACCAAGATCGCCCCAGACGTAATCGCCCTCGAGCGTGTAGAGCTCTTCTACCATGGGATGCGTCCACTGCGGTTTCGCCATGCCCGGTGGCACGCGATGCGGCGGCGAGCAATAAAGAAAGGAGGTTTCGCCGCTGTCCGGGTCGGTACGCAGAGGCTTGATGGCCACACCCTTGGAGAGTTGCGGATCGACGAGGCCCGGATCCCAGTCCATCGCGAGCGGATTCACGTGCTCGACGAGACGCCGCTCATCAAAGCCCGGTGAGCGACCATTGCCCAGCATCGGCTCGCCGTAGAGCATCGTCAGCAACACCGCGCCGTGCGGGCTCGAGGCCTCCTCGCGCGTGTAGCCGGCGGGCAGAAAGCCATAGTGGTGTTGCTCGTAGGATCGACCATTGATGACGAGACCGCCCTCGAGCACCAAAAACTCTTCGTGGGTCGTGAGGTGTTGCGGCGCGCTGCGACTCCAACCCGCCGGATAGCGAACGATGCAGGTCGAGCTGTGGTCGGTGTCGTCGATGCTGAGCAGCTTCGAGTCGACGTCGGGTCGTGCATTGCCGTGCAGGCCTCTGCGCCAGGGGATCATCTGCGACTGCACGAACATGATGTGGGGTCTTGCCATGAGGCCTAGTGGAGCAAATCCGCCATGGGCCTACAATCGAGGCCGCGATTTCGTCCGTTCCGCGGGATTTCTGCGGGTGAGGTTCGCCTGATGCCGCTGCGCGCGCTGGATTGCCTGGATCACGTGGGTTTTGCCGGCCCCGACCTTGATGCCATGCGTGCGGAATGGCGTGAGCTGGGTTTCGACCCGACGCCACCGCAGGCCTTGGTGGCGGTGAATGCAGCGGGCGACAAAGTCGACCTGCATCAGCGCAGTGCGCACATCATGTTGGAGCGCGGCTACATCGAGCTGACCGAGGTTCGAGAGGCAAGGGGTCATCATCTTGCGCCGTGGCTGGCACGTGGGTCTGCGCTCTGCATCGTGGCCTATGGCTCAAAAGATCTGCGCAGTTGGCGTGCGCAGTGCAGCGAGCCGGGGATGTCCGAGGTCATGACGGCATCACGCGCCATCGAATATGGCGAGCACCACGGTGATGCTCGATTTCTCTGGTGCATGCGCGACCCTGCGCGCACGCCGGCCGCGCTCGAGTGCGTGGTCGAGCATCTCACGCCGCAGCTTGTGTTCCAGCCGGCCGTACAGCGTCATCGAAATGGGGCGCGAGCCCTGCACGACGTGCAGATCGCAGGCGATCGAGTGGTGGGTCTCAGTATCGAAGTTACGGCACTGGTGGCTCGAGGTCAGCGCGAGGTGGAACTGCGGACGGCGCCCGGTTGCCGGCTGCACTTCATCGAGGCCGACGTCCCATGAAGACCGAGGCCCAATAGTGACTGCGGCCGCGCGGCGCGCTTGACGGGCTGCGGGGGCGGGCGCTGTCGTGTACCATCGCCGCTCGCCGAAGTGACGGTATTTTCAGGCTTTTTTGGCCACGAGCTGATCCATGGACGAGCGTTACGAACCGGCCGCCGTCGAGCGCGCCGCGCAACAGCACTGGAATGCAGCGCGCAGTTTCGCTGCCAAAGAAGACCCGTCGAAAGGCAAGTTCTATTGCCTCTCGATGTTCCCGTACCCCTCGGGTCGTTTGCACATGGGTCACGTGCGCAATTACACCATCGGCGATGTGCTGTCGCGTTTCGCGCGCATGCAGGGACGCAACGTGCTGCAGCCCATGGGTTGGGATGCCTTCGGACTGCCGGCCGAGAACGCGGCCATGGCCAACGGCGTGGCGCCGGCCAAGTGGACGCGCGACAACATCGCGTACATGAAGCGGCAGTTGCAGGCGCTGGGTTTCGCGCTCGATTGGGAGCGCGAGTTTGCGACCTGCGATCCCGCGTACTACCGCTGGAACCAATGGCTGTTTTTGCGCATGCGCGAGAAGGGCATCGCCTACAAAAAAACCGGCGTGGTGAATTGGGATCCGATCGATCAGACGGTGCTCGCCAACGAGCAGGTCATCGACGGTCGCGGCTGGCGCACCGGCGCGCTGGTCGAGAAGCGCGAGATCCCGATGTATTACCTCAACATCACGGCCTATGCCGAGGAGTTGCTCGGAGCACTCTCCGGTCTCGAGGGTTGGCCTGAACGCGTCAAAGTCATGCAGGCCAATTGGATCGGTCGCAGCGAGGGCGCGGAGACCGCCTTCCCGCTCGCCGACGATGCTCGCGCCGCGTTGGCTGCAAGCGGCGAGTCGGCAGCGTCGGCGACGGCGACGCTCAAAGTTTTCACCACCCGTGCAGACACGCTGTTCGGGGTCACTTTCATGGCGATCGCTGCCGAACATCCGCTGGCACTCGCTGCGGGAGCGCGCGATCCCGCGCTGCAGGCGTTCATCGACGAATGCCGACGCGGCAGCACCATGGAGGCGGATGTCGCCACCATGGAAAAGAAAGGGCGTCCTACCGGCTTGCATGTGCTGCATCCGTTCACCGGCAAGCTCGTCGAGGTCTGGGTAGCCAATTACGTGCTGATGGGCTACGGCGAGGGCGCGGTGATGGGCGTGCCTGCGCATGACGAGCGCGACTTCGAGTTCGCGACGCGTAACAACATCGAGATCGTCACCGTCGTGCAGCCCAAAGATGGCGCTTGGCAGAGCGTGCAGGCGCCGTGGCAAGAATCCTACGGTGACGACGGAACCACCGTGAATTCCGCGGAATTTTCGGGACTCGAATTCAAGGCGGCCGTGGATGCGATCGCGACTGCGCTCGAGCGCAAGGGTCTTGGTCGCAAGCGCATACAGTTTCGCTTGCGCGATTGGGGTATTTCGCGGCAGCGTTATTGGGGCTGCCCGATCCCGCTCATTCATTGCGAACACTGCGGCGAAGTGCCCGTGCCCGATGCGCAGTTGCCGGTGGTGCTGCCCGAAGATTTGGTACCCGATGGCAGCGGCAATCCGCTTGGCAAGACGGCGGCGTTTTGGAAAGTTGACTGCCCGAGTTGCGGCAAACCCGCGCGTCGCGAAACCGACACCATGGACACCTTCGTCGATTCGTCCTGGTATTTCCTGCGTTTTGCCTGCCCGGACAACGACCGGGCGATGGTGGACGAGCGCGTCAAATATTGGTTGCCGGTCAATCAGTACATCGGTGGCATCGAACATGCGATCCTGCACCTGCTTTATGCACGGTTCTGGACCAAGGTGATGCGCGATCTCGGTCTCGTGAGCATCGATGAGCCTTTTGCCAATTTGTTCACGCAGGGCATGGTGCTCAATCACATCTACTCGCATCAGCCCGCTGAGGGGCGTCGTCACTATTTCAACCCGATCGATGTGGACGTCGAAGAACAAGACGGCACCAAGCGTTGGTTCGTGACTCGCGATGACGGTTCGCGCATCGAGGTGAACTACGACGGCCTTGGCACAATGTCGAAGTCGAAGAACAACGGCGTCGATCCGCAGAGCCTCGTCGAAAAATATGGTGCAGACACCGCACGACTCTTCATGATGTTCGCAGCGCCGCCCGAGCAGACGCTCGAATGGTCGGACGAAGGTGTACAGGGCGCGTTCCGTTTCATCCGACGACTGTGGACGGCGGTCTATCAACATGTCTTGGCGGGTGCAGTGCCGCAGCTCGATAAGCCTGCGTTGACCGCCGCACAAAAAGATCTGCGGCGTGCCGCGCATCAGGCGCTGGTCAAGTTCACCGACGATATCGGTCGTCGTCGCACTTTCAACACCGCAGTCGCAGCGGTGATGGAGTTGCTGAATGCCGTATCGCGCTTCGAAGACCGCTCGCCGCAGGGACGTGCGGTGGTGCAAGAGGCACTCGAAATCGCCGTGATCGGCTTGTCGCCCATGGTGCCGCATGTGTGTCATGCGCTGTGGCAAGCGCTTGGACATGCTGAGGCCATCATCGATCTCAGTTGGCCGGCGGCCGACCAAGAGGCTTTGACTCAGGACGCCCTGACGCTCGTGGTCCAGGTCAACGGCAAGCTGCGCAGTCAGGTGACGGTAGCCGTCGATGCCGATGAGGCGAGCATCCGTGCCGCGGCGCTTGCCGATGAAACGGTACGTCGTTTCGTCGGTGATGCCACACCAAAGAAAATCGTCGTCGTGCCGCGCAAACTGATCAACGTGGTGATCTGAGATCATGCAGACTAAGGCGCACACCCTGCTTCGGTCCACGCTGCGCCTCGCGGTAGCGGCGCTGGTGACTGCGCTGCTGCTCGCCGGTTGCGGTTTTCATTTGCAAGGCGCAGTGCCGCTCGCGGCTGATTTGCGGCAGCTTTCGTTGCGAGCGCCGGACTCGCAAAGCGACTTTGTGCGAGCCATGCGTCGTGGCTTGCTCGATGCCGGGGTACAGCTGCAGTCGGCTGGACCCGCAGAGCTCATCATCGAGCGCGATGAATTGTTGGAGCGCGTCGCTTCGGTGTCGGCACGTAACGTACCGCGTGAATACGAGCTCACTTATATCGTGCGGTTCTCGCTCAAGTTGGGTGGCGACACTCGCATCGACGCCGAAGAAGTCACGGTCACTCGCGACTTCAGTTTTGACGAGCGTATTGCGCTCGCCAAAGAGCGCGAGCGAGAGCAGCTGCGGGCGACGCTGGCTCAGGAGGCAGCGGGTGTCGTCCTGCAACGTTTGGCGAGTCAGCGCTGAGCGTCGGTGTGCGCCTCATCGACTCTGCGCTGCGCGCTGACCTCGACGCTTTGCTCGACGGATATGGTCTTGCCACGACTGATGTCGCGACAGATGCGGCGATCCCGGGGTCCTATTGGGGCGAGTGTGAGGCGGGGCTGATCGGCTCAACCTTGTTCCTGCGCCCCGATACACCGCTGCATTCGGCGCTGCATGAGGCGGCGCACTACGTGTGCATGGATGACGCGCGACGCACGAGTCTCGATCGCGATGCAGGCGGCGATGTCGCCGAAGAAAATGCGGTGTGCTATCTGCAAATTCTTTGGGCAGATACGCTGCGCGGCGTGGGTCGCGAGCGCCTGATGGCCGACATGGACGCCTGGGGCTACAGCTTCAGGTTGGGCTCGGCCGCGCGTTGGTTCGAGGAAGACGCCGCAGATGCGGTGCAGTGGCTGCAGACCCACGGGCTTCTGGATGTTGCAGGTCGACTGCTGCCTCAGCGCGCCGCGTAGCGATCGGTGGCGGTGATGAGCTCGCTCAGGATGCCGGGCTCGAACGCCGAGTGTCCGGCCTCGCCGACGATGCGCAGGTCGGCTTCGGGCCAGGCGCGGTGCAGATCCCAGGCGCTTTTCATGGGGCAGACCACATCGTAGCGACCCTGCACGATGGTGCAGGGCAGGTGGCGAATGCGCGGCACGTCATCGAGCAGCTGGCTGGGTGTGCGCAGAAACCCACCGTGGATGAAGTAGTGACACTCGATGCGCGCGAACGCTTCGGCGACAGTGTCTTGTTCGAATTTGGCGACGTAATCCGGATTGAGTCGCAGAAAACTCGTGGCCCCTTCCCAGATCGACCAGGCGCGCGCCGCCTGTTTGCGCACGTGCGCGTCGTCGCTGGTCAGTCGCTGGTAGTAGGCGCGCATCAGGTCATGGCGCTCGGCGGGCGGAATGGGCTTGAGGAATTCTTCGTAGAGGTCGGGGAAGAGTGCGCCTGTACCGTCCGCCGTTTCATAGAACCAGCGGAACTCCCAGGGGCGCACCAAAAAAATGCCGCGCAGTACGAGTTCGGTGACTCGCTGCGGGTGGGCTTGCGCATAAGCCAAGGCAAGGGTCGACCCCCACGAGCCACCAAACACCTGCCAGCGTTCGATGCCGAGATGTTTGCGCAGGGTCTCGATGTCGTCGACCAAGTGCCAGGTGGTGTTGTCGATCAGACTGGCATAGGGTCGGCTCTTGCCGCAGCCCCGTTGATCGAAGAGCACGATGCGATAGCGCGCCGGATCGAAGAATCGGCGCATGCGCGCATCGGTACCACCCCCTGGTCCGCCATGCAGAAAAACCACCGGTTTGCCGTCGGCGTTACCGCTTTCTTCCCAGTAGATTTCGTGCAGGTCGGAGACGCGCAGCCAGCCGCTACGGTTCGGTTCGATGGCCGGATAAAGCTCGCGACGCATGTTTGCTTGGGTCCGTTTGCTCAGGTCTGCGCGGTCAGCGGCTCAACATGGGGCCGAGCGGCGCGCCACCGACCAGATGCACATGCAGGTGATAGACCTCCTGCCCGCCGTGCGTATTGCAATTGATGATCAGACGGTAGCCGTTGTCGGCAATGCCTTCTCGCTTCGCGAGATCGCGCGCGACCGTGAACATGTGGCCGACCAGAGCTTCGTCACTGTCTTCGATATCGTTGGCAGTCGGAATCGGTTTGTTCGGCACGATGAGGATGTGCACCGGGGCCCGCGGATGGATGTCGCGGAAGGCCGTGACACGATCATCTTGATGAACGATGTCGCCCGGGATCTGGCGCGCGATGATTTTTTCGAAGAGCGTAGGCATGGCGGGTCGACTGAATCAGTACTTGTAGATTTCGACTTTGTTGGCGTCGAGCTGATACGCGGCAGCACCGAGGCGCGTCGTTTTGTTGGTGGTTTTCATGCGGCCCGTGATCCAGTACGCCTCATAAATGGAGTCGAGTGCGACGCCCTTGGCCATGCGTACATAGACGATCTGGTTCGGTGGTGGTGGCGGTACGTGGATACAGGCACCAAAATAAGGCACCAGAAAAAACTCGGTCACTAAGCCGTCTTTGCCCACATCAAGCGGGACGATGAAGCCCGGAATCTTGATGCTTGCGCCTTCGAGCGTTTTGTTGATGGAGAAATCCATCACTTGTTGGGCGGCCATGCCGCCTTCGCCGAGATAGTCGTGCACCGCCGGTGGTGGCGCTGCGGCAAAGCGCTCGCGGGCATCGGGCGGCAGCAGCTCGTCCCAATCGACCTCGCGGGCAGCGCCCGGCGCCGTATTCTTTGGAGTGACGGCAGGTGCCTGCGTGCCTACGGCAGGCGGGGTGATGCCTTGGGCGCTGGTGGCCACCACGCCGAGCAGCAGCATCAGGGCGGCAAAAAACACTGAAAAAAGACGGTGGGTGGTCATCGACATCTCGTTTATCTGAAAATCATCTGAAAAATCTTTGGTAGCCAAAGCGGGCCCTGAGGTCAGACCCTGAGGTCAGACCCTGATCGTGAGTCCGTCACTCAAGGTATTCCGGTAGGCACGCCACGCCGGCAACACGCCCATCAGCAGGGCGGAGGCGATGATCGTGCCCAGAATGGCGAAATCGTAACCCGTGAGACCGCCCGGATCGAGGAAGATTCCGAAACGACGCTCGAGTAGGGGTCTCGCGGCGAATATCAAGCCATAGCAAATGGCGACCCCGGCCGCGACGCCGGCACTCACCAGCATGCCGGCCTCGGCCCCCAGCAGCGTGAACACGTGGCGAGGGCGTGCACCCACCGAGCGCAAGATCGCCATCTCACGCCGCCGTTCGTTGAGGCTGGTGAGAATGGCCGTCAGCATGCCGAGCAGCCCGGCAAGCACCACGAACGCGGCGACGATCATCAGGGCCGTGTCGGCGATACCGACCAGATTCCAGAGCTGCGTCAAGGCCACCCCGGGGATGATGGCGAGCAAGGGTTCTTGTCGGTATTCATTGATCGCCCGCTGCATGGTGAAAGTCATGACCTTGCTGCGCATGCCCACCATGAAAGCGGTGATCGATTCGGGGGTGAGATTGCGGGCGCGGGCTTCTTCGGCGCTCACCCGACCACCCGGCAGGGCTTGCATGCCGCTTTGCCAATCGATGTGGATTGCAGTGATGGCTTCGAGTCCGACATGCACGGTGCGATCGATCGGCGTACCTGTCCGCTCGAGTACGCCGACCACTGTGAAGGGCTTGTCCTCGTGCTGCGCGAAGCTCACGTTGCCAAGGCCATGCGCGATGATGATCTTTGAGCCGACCGCGTAGCCGAGCTGCCGCGCAACATCAGCGCCGATGACGGCATCGTACAGATCTTCGGATGGTCGACCTGCAGCGAACACTATCTTGCGCTCGCCGGCAAAACGGTAGTGTTCAAAGTATTGACCGGTGGTGCCCATGACTCTGAAGCCGCGGTGCGAGTCGCCGAGCGAGATCGGAATGGTCCATTCGACGTCCGGATGACGCGCAATTTTTTGATAACTCTGCCAGCTGACGTTGGCGGTTGCGTCACCGACCCGAAAGACCGAATACAGCAGGAGATTGAGCTGCCCCGAGCGCGCGCCGACGATCAGGTCGACACCCGAGACGGTATTGGCGAAACCCTCGCGGGCCGCCGTACGCATTTTCTCGACACCGAGCAGCAGCGCGACACTGATGGCGATGGCGCTGATCGTGAGCAGCGCAGTGCTACGTCGGTTGCGCAGCGAGCGCAGGGCAAGCAGCAGGGTTTTCATGCGGCCTGTCCCGGGTGTGTGCTCGCTCGCCCCGCACGGTTCAGATCACCCAAAGAAACCACCCGATCGAAAAGGTGGCCGAGCGAGGTGTCGTGACTGACGAACAGCAGCGTCGAGCCTTGAGTTCGGCACTCGCTCATCAGCAGTTGCAGAAAATCTTCGCGCGCATCGTGATCGAGCGACGAGGTGGGCTCATCGGCAACAATGATTTCGGGTTTGCCGAGCAGGGCGCGCGCCGCTGCGACTCGTTGTTGTTGCCCGATGGAAAGCTCGGTGACCGGACGGCCGAGCAGGTCGCTGGCACCTAACCCCAGGGCCGCAAGCAAGCGTCGCCCCTCGGCGTGCAAATTGCCGCCCACGCGGGCTGCGCGAGCAGGTGAAAAATCGGCGGGTAACAGGACGTTTTCGAGCACGCTCAGATAGGGGATAAGGTTGAACATCTGGAAGATGAAACCCAAATGCTCGCCGCGGAAACGATCGCGCGCGCTGGCCGAGAGCGCACTGATCTCGGTGCCGAGCAGGCTGACCTCGCCACGGGCTGGTGTGAGGACACCGCCCAGGAGTCCGAGCAGTGTGCTCTTGCCGCTGCCGCTGGGGCCGCGCAGGAACACGCGCTCGCCGCGAGCAACGCTGAATTGCTCGATGTCGATGACCGGTGCTTTGCCCGGCCAGGCGAACAGCAGCTTGCTGGCTCGAATGGCCGGCGCGGGGGGCGAGTCAGTCACGCCTCTACTTTACACGCCTTTACTTCAAGGGAACCCGCAGTTCGCCGCCCTGCAGCGTTTGCTGGCGCTGTACCTGCGGGGTAATCAAATTGACCTCGGCGCGTTCGACTTCTTTGAGCTTGCGCAGCGCCCAGATCTCGACCCAGATGAGCGCCGCAGGATTGCTGCAGCGGAAGTTGTAGCGAGGTCGATAGTCCGCATGCCCGGTGCCGAGCTTTGGCGCGGAGAAGTCAGCGGACTGCAGACGACAGCCTGCGTTATTCGGCACCGCAAGCATCTCGCGACCGCCCGCGAGCCATGCGTGGGTGTCAGTCACCAGCTTGCGCTCAGCGTCGTTGCGCGGTGAGCGCTCGAAGCCCAGCACGTTGATGGCGGGCGCATCGAGCTCCAGCGACAGGGTCTCGCCATCGAGAGCGATGTTGAAAGTCACTGCGCCGTGCTCGTGTTTGCCATGTTCGTGCCCGAGGGTATCGTCTTCGTCTGCAAACCCCCGTGAAACCGCGAATAACAGGGAAAACATGGCGACCAAGAACGCCACCCAAGCCGGGTTTGGCAGCCGTGTTACGGATGCGACGCTGGATTTCGATCGAGTTCCGCGATGGACGCGATTGGCGGTGGTCATGGCGAGTGTCCTCGAGCGTGGATCGTGGGAGTTGCCGTTCAGAACTTCAGTTGCAGGCTGAGTGAGACATGTCTTGCCGCCAAAGGTGCCACATCTTTGAGCGGCGAGGTATGACGACGCATTTCTTCGTCGAGCAAATTGACGCCGCGCAGAACCCAAAGGATATCGGTTCCGGCAGTGGGCAGGCGATAGGCCACTTCCGCATTGACAGCCGTGAAGCCAGCCGTGGGGGTTTCGCCGGCGGCGACGTCGGACTGCGAGTCATGCCAGATGGCTTCCAGCCCCACGCGCAGGGGTCCACGGGTCAAGGCGGTTTCCACACCCAAGCGACGCGGAGGAATCTGCGGCAGGGGCTTGCCCGCATCGTCGCGCGCTCTCACGTAATCACCAAAAATACGGATGCCGAGATCGCCCGCAGCGAGGCTTGCGATTCGATCGTGGCTCCAGTCGAACTCCGCCCCCGTGAATTGCGCGCCGATTCCAGCGAACTCGACGACGGGCAAATCATCTTCGATTTCGCCCTTGGGCAGGGCGGCAATGAATTGATCATAGTCGGCGATGAAGACCCCGACGCTGCCATGCCAGCCGGAACTGTCGCGGCGACGCAGCGCAAGGTCTGCGGTCAGACCGCGCTCGGTGTCGAGCTTGGCATTACCGATCTCGAAGCGCTGCAGGGCGAGGTGAGGACCGAAGGCATAGAGTTCGGTGGCCGTCGGATGACGCTCAGTCGAGGTGAGTTGCAGCGATGTGACCCAATGATCTGCGAAGTCCCACAACAGTCCGACAGAACCGCTGCGTGAGTCGTCGGTATAATCTTTGGGCAAGGCACCGCTGGCGAGCGGGGCCAGCCTTGCGACTTCGATATTCTGTCGCTCCGCACGCAGACCCGCCTCGAGTGCCAGCGAGCCTTGCGCCGAGTCCATCAAAGAAAACGCGCCGAAGAGGAATGCCCCGAGATTTTGGGTGATCGATGTCGGCAGGAATGCTTCGTCACCCACGGCGTCAAAATCGATTTCGCGCCACTGCATGCCGATGATCCAACGCCCCTCGCGCTCGGCGCTCAGACGCAGCTCGCTGCCGGTTTGCGCGTAGCGCGTACCGACCTCCTCGCCTTCGAGTTCCGTGTGCCCGTAATCATTGCTTGCTGCGCGAAAGCGGATCAGATCGACCAAGCTGTCGAGGCGCCACTCGCCGGCGATGTCCATCCGCTGCTGTTCCAGCGCGAGTCGCACATCTTCGCCTGGCAAACCATAGTCGCTGCGCAGTTCGCTGACGGAGAGCGCGAGCGCGAAGCGATCGCCGGTCCAGCCGAGACCAGCGCTTGCCCCGCGGGCGCCACCCGAGGAGTTTTCAAGCCGGCCTTCCGGCGTGTTCAAGTCATCGGCGCGGAAGTGATGCAGGTCGCCGTTGAATTGCAGGTGCTCGCCCCCCTGCCCGCTGACGCGGGCTGCAACGCCGCGTTCGTTTGCCGCAGTATCGGCGCGTGCCTGCACCTCGCCCATCAGCGCAGCGGCAGGGCGCAACAGCGAGAGCCGAGGCGTAATCACATTGACGGCGCCGGCCGCTGCCGCTGAACCGAACAGCAAGGCTGCAGGACCGCGGACGATTTCGATGCGCTCGGCGAGCAGCGGTTCGAGGGTGACTGCGTGATCATCGGAGAGGGCTGCCGCGTCAAAGGTGTCGGCACCGTCCGCGAAGGTCTGCACGCGCAGACCGCCTTGCCCGCGGATGATGGGGCGACTCGCAATCGGTCCGAAGGACGATGCGGAAATGCCCGGTTGCTCGGCGAGGGTTTCGCCCAGACTGTTTTTGAGCGCAGCGACAAGCTCGTCACCACCGATGACCGAGGCAGGCTGTGCCGTCGAGAACGCGTCGCGGCGTAGCGGGGTGGCCGTGATCACGACTTCCTCCAAAACCTCGGCCGCGGGCACGGCGTTGATCGCGGTTGAGGCTTTGAGCGGGGGTGTCGATTGCGCTGCCGAATGCGTGCCGAATGTACCCAGCAAGCCGACGAGCGTGAGGATTGCCGGGTTTCTCATGGTGGGGGATAGGAATTTGCGCACGACTGAAGCCCTCTCAAAGTGACCGAATCAAATAATGAAACTTTATAACATAATGATCGGGTTTGTTGTTAACGCTGGCGCGTTGGAGTACCGCGCAGACGCCGCAGCTCGCGGATAATCGGCAGCTCACTGCATGAAACTCGCCCTCGATAACCTCGGAGCCCACCTCAAGCAGGCTGCCCAACGCGGCCAGCTGGCTGCCACCTATCTGGTGTCGGGCGATGAGGATTTGCTGGTTGGTGAGGCCTGCGATGCCATTCGTGCTGCGGCGCGGCAGGCGGGTTATAGCGAGCGCGAAGTGCATTTTCCGGAGCGCAATGCCGATTGGGCAGACATTGTCGCCTCGGCGGGATCGATGTCGCTGTTTGGCGATCGGCGGCTGATCGAGCTGCGCTTTTCGGGCAAGGCCGGCAAGGAAGGTGGCGCCGCATTGCAGTCGCTGATCGCTCGCGAGGGCGACGACACCTTGCTGCTGTTGATTACGCCGCGTCTCGACTTTGCTGCGCAGAGCACGGCTTGGGTGAAGGCCGTGGAGGCAAAAGCTGCGTGGCTGCCGATTTGGGAAGTCGGTCCGCGGCAGCTGGAGGGTTGGTTGTCGCAGCGCCTGCGCGCGGCCGGCCTGGACCCCAGCGCGGATGCCGTCACGCTGCTCGCGGCGCGTGTCGAGGGCAATCTGCTCGCCGCGCAGCAGGAAATCGAAAAACTGAAATTGCTGGTGCCGGCGGGTCGCCTGGATGCGGCGGCGGTGTTGAGCGCGGTCGCCTCGAGCGCTCGCTACGACGTGTTTGCGCTCAGCGAGGCTGTGGTGACCGGCGATGCGGCGCGCGCACTGCGTGTTCTTGCGGGCCTGCGCGGTGAGGGCACGGAACCGACGCTTGTGCTGTGGGCAATCACCCGCGAGCTGCGAAATCTTTGGTCGCTGAAGCAGGGCGACGATCCTTCACGACGGCCGGGGCCGCGTTTGACTTCGGCGCAGCTGGCAGCGCTTGAGCGAGCTCGCCCGCGTGCGTCGCGTTTGCCGTTCGCAAGACTCTCCTCACGGGCACTGCGTGCCGATCGAATGATCAAAGGTCGACTGGCCGGTGATCCTTGGGATGAACTGACTTTGCTCTGCGCCGAATTTTGCGGACTGCGTCCGGTTCGATGACGCTGATGTCTGCAGTCAAAGACGCACCGCTCGGAATCTTTGGTGGCACTTTTGATCCTGTGCATGTGGGGCATTTGCGCACGGGCTATGAACTGATGCGCGCCCTGCGGCTCGCCGAGCTGCACTGGATTCCGGTGGGTAACCCGGGTCATCGCGACCCGCCACTGGCATCCGCCGAACTTCGCCTCGAGATGCTGCGGCTAGCCATCGCAGATCAACCTGGGTTCGTACTCGATGACCGCGAGATCAGACGCGGCGGCGTCAGTTACACGATCGATACTTTGAGCGAGTTGCGCCGCGAGCATCCGCAGCGCTCGCTGTGTTTGCTGCTCGGAATGGACGCCTTTGCGGGCTTCACCTCCTGGCACCGCTGGCAGGAGATTTTTGCCGTCGCGCACGTGGTGGTCGCGCATCGTCCGGGTTGGCAAGCGCCAAGCACCGGACCACTTTGTGCCTTGCTCGCCGAGCGTGCGGTGACCGATATCGCCGTGCTGCATGAGCGTAGTGCGGGCTTCATCCATGTGCGCAAGGTCACGCCGCTCGAGATTTCTTCGACCGATCTGCGTGAACTTCTGGTGAGTGGGGGCGATCCGCGTTTTCTCGTTCCGGAGGGCGTGCGCAGCATCATTCTCGAGTCGGAGTGCTATGCTCTTGCGCATGAACGAACGCAAACCCGCACGTAAGCCTGTCCGCAAGAGCGCAGCTAAATCTGCGCGCAAATCTGCTGCGCGCGCTTCGGCTCCGGTCAAGCCGCGCAAGCCTCCCGCCGCCAAGCCGGCGCAGGTCAAGCATCGACGTCCCGCTGCCGTACCGCCTGCCCTGCCGGTGGTTCAGGCGGCACTCGACGACATGAAGGCGGTCGATGTCCGCGTGCTCGATGTCCGGGGCGTCAGTGACGTCGCCGATTTCATGGTCATCGCGAGCGGAACCTCTGATCGCCATCTGCGCTCGATTGCCGATCGTGTGGTGCAGATGGCCAAGGCGGCCGGGCAACGACCGCTCGGTGTCGAGGGCGAGCAGCAGGGCGAGTGGGTGCTGGTCGATTTGCCGGATGTGATGGTGCACGTGATGCTGCCGCGCACCCGCGAGTTCTATCAGCTCGAGCATCTTTGGGACGTGCCACGTCCGGCCGCGCGCGGCCGCGCCTGAGGGCGCGCCGCCCGCCCGCGGGTTTTTTTTGATGCGGCTGCGCATCATCACGGTCGGCGCCAAACAGCCGGGCTGGGTAGATGAAGCTGTTGCCGACTATCTGCGTCGCTTCAAATCACCCTGGCGCGTGGAGCTGTTCGAGATCGAAGCCGCCACGCGTAGCGCCTCGCGCGGTGCAGAAGCCGCGGTGCAGCGCGAGGGCGAACGTGTGCTTGCTGCCCTGCGTGATCGCGAGCGGGTCATCCTGCTCGACGAAACCGGAAAATCTTTGAGCACGCGCGAGCTCGCCAGCAAGCTCGAGCTCCTGGCTCGCGAAACCCCTGACCTGGCGTTGCTCATCGGCGGTCCCGATGGCCATGCGGCCGCAGTGCGCGAGCGCGCCGCGGCGAGCTGGTCTTTGTCGCGACTCACGCTACCGCATGGACTCGCGCGAGTACTGCTGGTCGAACAGCTCTACCGCGCGCATACCTTGGCGAGCGGACATCCCTACCACCGTGACTGAAGCGACCCCAGCCGTACTTTGTCTTGCTTCGGCTTCGCCGCGTCGACGCGAGTTGCTGCAGCAAATCGGCGTGCCGCACATCGTGCAGCCTGCTGACCTCGACGAGAGCGCGCTACCCGGCGAGACGCCTGCGAGCTACGTCGAAAGACTGGCGCGTGCCAAGGCGGAATGGGTATATGCCGATCGTCTGCGGCGCGGCGCGCCAAGCTTGCCGGTGCTCGGTGCCGACACCACCGTGACCCTCGATGGCCTGCTGCTCGGTAAACCTGTCGACGAAGCGGCGCTGGTGGCCACGCTCGCGCAGCTTTCGGCGCGCACGCATGAGGTGCTGTCGGCGGTGGCGCTGGTCACAAGCTTGGGTACGCGCTCGGCGGTGTCGCGAACCCGCGTGAGCTTCCGGGCAATCAGCGAAGCAGAGGCCAGGCGTTACTGGGCGAGCGGCGAACCGCGTGACAAGGCAGGTGGCTATGCCATTCAGGGGCAGGGCGCGGTGTTCGTCCTGCACATCGAGGGCAGCTATTCCGGGGTGATGGGTTTGCCGCTGGCCGAGACTGCAGCCTTGCTGGTCGCCGCCGGCGTGGGCGTATGGCACTCTGGGGCATGAGCGCGGAAATCCTCATCAATATCGCACCCCGTGAGACGCGCGCCGCGCTGCTCGAGGGCGGCGTGCTGCAAGAGGTGTTTGTCGAGCGCGCGAGCCGACGGGGTCTCGTCGGCAATGTTTACAAGGGCCGAATCACCCGCGTGTTGCCTGGCATGCAGGCGGCATTCGTCGAGCTTGGGCTCGCGCGTACGGCCTTTTTGCACGTCAACGATATCGTCACCGAGGGCGCGCATTTCGATGCGCAGCATGTGGCCGCTGCGGGCGCCTCGCGCGGACCTTCGGGGCTGCCTACTGCGGTGCGTGACGAGACGGTCGACATCCGTCGACTCGTCAGTCAGGGCGATGACATCGTCGTGCAGGTGGTCAAGGACCCGATGGGTGCCAAGGGCGCAAGGCTGACGACCTTCATTTCTTTGCCGTCGCGCTATCTCGTGTTCATGCCGCGCGGTCGCGGTATCGGCATCTCTGCGAAGATCGAAAATGAGGCTGAACGGCAGCGCCTGCGCGAGACCATGCAGCAGATCGTCGGCGATACACATCCCGGCGGCTATATCGTGCGCACCGCTGCCGAGGGCATAGACGAAAAACTGCTCGCCAGCGATCTCGAGTATCTCGAGCGCTTGTGGCGGCATGTTCGCGAGCGCAGTTTGCGTGCCGGCATCGGCGAGTTGGTGCACGAAGATCTGCCGCTCGCGCTGCGCGTGCTGCGCGATGAGCTTGGTCGTGGCGTCGAACGCGTGCTTGTCGACAATGAGCCCGAACTCGCACGTCTGCAGCAGTTCGTGTGCGACTTCACGCCAGCCCATGCGCCGCGCCTCGAATGGCACGCCGGGCCCCGCCCCATCTTCGATCTGCATGGAGTCGAGGAAGAGATCAATCGTGCGCTCGAGCGCAAGGTTTCTTTGAAGTCGGGTGGCTATCTGGTCATAGACCAGACCGAGTCGATGACCACCATCGACGTCAACACGGGCGGCTTCGTCGGACACCGCAATCTCGAGGACACTATTTTTCGCACCAACCTCGAGGCCGCGGTGGCGATCGCGCGGCAACTGCGGCTGCGCAATCTCGGCGGCATCATCATCATCGATTTCATCGACATGATCGACGAGGCGCATCGCGAGCAGGTGCTCGCAGCATTGCGTCAGGCACTCGCTGGCGATCATGCACAGACCCAGGTCGCGCCGATCTCACCGCTCGGGCTCGTCGAAATGACGCGCAAGCGCACGCGCGAAAGTCTGGAACATCTGCTCTGCGACAACTGTCCGACCTGCGAGGGTCGCGGTTCGATCCGCTCGGTCGAGACGGTGTGTCAGGACATCTTCAGAGAAATCTTGCGGCAGGCGCGTCAGTTCGCCAGCCGCGAATTGTTGGTGCTGGCGCATCAGGATGTGGTCGAGCGTCTGCTCGGTGACGAATCGCCGGTGCTCGCCGAGCTCGAAGGCGATATCGGTCGGCCGATCCGGCTGCAGGCCGAAGCGCTCTACGAAGTGGATCGTTACGATGTCGTCCTCGTCTGAAATGCAGTCGCCGCCGATGCTGGACAAACCCATGGTCGCTGCCTTGCAGATGACGAGCGGCCCCGATGTCGCGAGCAATCTCGCCACTGCCGATTGTCTGTTGCGCGCGGCGGCCGATGCGGGTGCCTGTGTCGCTGTGCTCCCCGAGAATTTCTCGTGCATGGCATTGCGGGATACGGATCGGCTCGCCATTGCCGAGGACGAGGGCCGCGGTTTCGCGCAGGATGCGATCGCAGCACTCGCGGCGAGCCTCAAGATTTGGGTGATCGCCGGGACGATCCCGCTGCGGGTCCCGGGTGAGCGCCGTGTCGGGGCCGCCTGTCTGGTGTTCGACTCGGCAGGCGAGCGACGTGCGCGCTACGACAAAATTCATCTGTTCGATGTGGATGTTCCCGGTCGCGGCGAGTCGCATCGTGAATCGGCCAATTTTCGGCCGGGCAGTTCAGTGGTTGCCGTCGACACGCCCGCGGGACGGGTCGGCCTCTCGGTGTGCTACGACCTGCGCTTCCCCGAGCTTTATCGACGCCTGAGCGCCGACGGTGCAGACTGGTTCGTGGTGCCCGCGGCGTTCACCGTGCCCACGGGGCGCGCGCACTGGGAAGTACTGCTGCGCGCCCGCGCCACCGAAAATCTCTCGGGGGTGGTTGCTGCGGGTCAAAGCGGTTTCCATGCGAGTGGACGCGAAACCTACGGCGACTCGATGATCATCAATCATTGGGGTGAGATAATTGCTCGCCTGCCGCGCGGCGAGGGTGTCGTGACCGCAATCTTTGATCGTGCTGCCCAGCAAAAGGCACGCAGCAGTTTTCCGGCGCTCGCGCATCGCACTTTGTCTTGATACACACTGAAGAAGCCATGACTGACACCAAGCTTGCACATGATGCCTTCGGCCTTGCCCGCAGGCTGATCCTCGAACCCGCCGGTCTCGATGAGGGCCATATCGAAAGAGCGCTCGGCCTCGTGCGCGCTTCCGCCATCGATGCCGCGGATGTCTACTTCCAATTTGCGCGCGATGAATCCTGGTCGCTCGAAGACGGCATCGTCAAAGAAGGCAGTGCGAGCATCGAGCAGGGTGTCGGCGTACGGGCGCTTGCCGGCGAGAAAACCGGTTTCGCTTATTCCGACGAGATTCTGCCAGCTGCACTCGAAGAGGCTGCGCTCGCCGCGCGCGCGATCGCTGCGTCAGGCCATGCTGGTCGTCAGCCCGTGCTGCGGCGCAGCACCGGACATGCACTTTATCCGGCGCTCGATCCTGTGGGTTCGCTCTCGGACGACGACAAGGTACGTTGGCTGGAGCGCGTCGATCGCGAAACACGGCGCATCGATCCGCGCATCATGCAGGTCATGGCCTCGGTGTCATCCTCGTACGAGGTCATTTTATTGGCCGATGCCGACGGCACGCTCGCCGCCGATGTGCGGCCGCTGGTGCGCTTCAATGTTTCAGTGATCGCCGAGCGTGAAGGTCGCCGAGAGGTCGGCTTCGCCGGCATGGGTGGACGTCACTCGCTCGCCGAACTCGTGGCCGGTGATCGACCGCTTGCTCTCGGTCGCGAGGCAGCGCGTCAGGCGCTCGTCAATCTCGATGCGATCCCGGCGCCGGCGGGTGCGATGACCGTGGTGCTTGGAGCAGGCTGGCCCGGCATTTTGCTGCACGAGGCCATCGGTCATGGTCTCGAGGGCGACTTCAATCGCAAAGGTACGTCGGCGTTCAGCAATCGTGTCGGCGAGAAAGTCGCCTCGGAGCATTGCACCGTGGTCGACGACGGCACGCTGTCAGCGCGGCGCGGTTCGCTCAACATCGACGATGAAGGCACGCCCACGCGTTGCACCACGCTGATCGAAAACGGCGTGCTCAAAGGTTATCTGCAAGACAAGATGAACGCACGGCTGATGGGCACGCAGTCAACCGGTAACGGGCGTCGCGAGTCGTTCGCCCACATGACGCTGCCGCGCATGACCCACACCTACATGCGGCCCGGGCCGCACGATCCGGCTGAAATCATTGCCTCCGTCGATCGCGGCATTTATGCGGTCAACTTCGGCGGCGGTCAGGTGGACATCACCTCGGGCAAGTTCGTGTTCTCGGCGAGCGAGGCCTATCTCATCGAAAATGGCCGTATCGGCGCGCCGATCAAGGGCGCGACGCTGATCGGCAATGGCCCCGATGTGCTGACGCGCGTTGCGATGGTCGGCAGCGATCTGCAGCTCGACGATGGCATTGGCACTTGCGGCAAGGAAGGTCAGAGCGTGCCGGTTGGCGTCGGTCAGCCGACCTTGCGTATTGATGGTCTGACGGTGGGCGGAACAGGCTAGTCGCCGCAGTCTGCGCTACCCTGCGCTCTCAGCCCTCGATTTGCCGCAGAATTCTTTGTGCGCGGGCATCGCGCGCAGCAGCGCTGCTGTCGATCAGCGTGATGTGCCCGACTTTGCGTCCCGGGCGCGCCGATTTGCCGTAATCGTGCCAGTGCAGTTCGCGTTCGCCGAGAAAGTGATCGCGTGTCGGCAGCTCACCGATGAGGTTGATCATCGCGGCATGACCACGAGCCTCGGTCGCGCCGAGCGGCAGACCCAGGATGGCGCGCAGATGATTTTCGAACTGACTGGTCGCGGCGCCTTCGATGGTCCAATGCCCCGAGTTGTGTACACGTGGCGCGGTTTCATTGGCGAGCAGTCGACCCTTGCGTACAAAGAATTCGATATTCAGTACGCCTTCGTAGCGATAGTGCTCGAGCACACGACGCAGATGATTTGCCGCACGGCGCTGCAGCGCGGCATCGCCCCAAGGCGCGCGGGTGAGTCGCAGAATGCCGTCGCGATGCAGGTTGCGATTGAGCGGATAGACGACCACTTCGCCCTGACGATTGCGCGCGCCGATGATCGACACTTCGTAGTCGAAGGGCACGAATTCTTCGTAGATGAGTGGCGCACCCTGCAGGGTCGCAAGCGCCCGCTGCGCTTCTTCGCGGCTGCGCACCACCGCCTGACCCTTGCCGTCATAGCCGAGACGACGCGTCTTGAGTACACCCGGCAGCCCGACTTTGCGCAGCGCACGCTCGAGACTGGCTGCGGAATCGACCGCCGCGTAACGCGTCGTCGGAATGTCGAGTTTCGCGAACAGTTTTTTCTCGGCGATCCGGTCTTGCGACATCGCGAGCGCGGCGAGTGGGGGCGCAATTCGTGCCGCGCGACCGACGGCGCGCAGACTTTCGATCGAGACGTTTTCCCAGTCGAAGGTCAGCACTTCGCTGCGTTGTGCGAGTTCGCGCAGCAATTTTTGGTCAGTGAATTCGCCGACCAGACTCGCTGCCACTTGCGCGGCCGGAGTGTCGCCGGAGCGATCGAGAAAGAGAAAGTCGAGACCGAGGGGATAGCCTGCGAGCGCCATCATGCGCCCGAGCTGGCCGCCGCCCACGATGCCAACAGTCGTCCGACGGGTCACGGTACGCGCGGGTCGGGATGCTCGAGGACGGCCGCGGTCTGCGCCGCGCGATGGGCCTTGAGCGCGCGATCAAGCGCTGGATCGGCGAGCGCGAGAATGGCAGTGGCACTGAGCGCGGCATTCGTCGCGCCCGCCACGCCGATGGCAAAGGTCGGCACAGGGACACCCGCCGGCATTTGCACGATCGACAGCAGCGAGTCGAGACCATTCAGGGTCTTCGATTGCACTGGCACGCCGAGCACGGGCAGCGTGGTTTTGGCGGCGAGCATTCCGGGTAAATGTGCGGCACCGCCTGCACCGGCGATGATGACTTTGATGCCTCGAGCTTCGGCGGTGTTCGCGTAGTCGAAGAGCAGATCGGGTGTTCGATGCGCTGAGACCACGCGCACCTCATGAGCGACGCCGAGTTTCTCGAGCGTCTCGGCGGCCGGGCGCAGTGTCTCCCAGTCGGAGCGCGACCCCATGACGATGCCGACCACTGGCTTCATCGGCCAAGGATAGCGAAAAACCCCGGGAAAATCAGCGCAAGTTGTCCAGCGCCTCTTCGATTTGAGCGGTATCGAGATCGCGCATGAGTTTGCCGATGTATTGCTTTTGACGTGCGAGTCCGCCGCGGGCCTTGATGCGCCGCGCCGCACGCACGGCTTCGAGCAGTGTCTCGGGCAGTGGCAGGCGCAGCAGATCGCTTTCCTTGAGACTGATCAGTCGCTCGCCCAAGGCTTGCGCCGCATGCGCAGCGCGTTTGCGCGCACTTTTGCTCGGCCGTTCCTCTTCTGTGGGTTCAAGCTCGTCTTCCGGTAGGTATCTGCCTTGTCGCGACATGGCTACAATTCTGCCTCATGTCGCAGCAAGTTGATCCCTCGCGCATCCCCGAACTCGAAAGAGTGGTGATGCAGGCCCTCGAGACGGCCAAAAAATCCGGCGCCTCGCAGGCCGAGGCCGATGCCAGCCTGTCGAAGGGGCTGAGCGTCACGGTTCGGCTCGGCGAGGTCGAAACCGTGGAATATCAGCGTGATCGCGGACTCGGGGTCACCGTCTATTTCGGTACCCGCAAAGGTTCGGCGAGCACGGCCGATCTCGGCGAAGACTCGGTACGTGAAACAGTCGCCAAGGCCTGTGCCATTGCGCGTTACACCGCACTCGATGACTGCGCGGGTCTCGCTGATCCTGAGCTGCTCGCGCGCGACTTCCCCGATCTGCAACTCGATTTCCCTTGGGATATCACGCCAGACGCCGCAGTAGTTTTGGCTCGCGAATGCGAGGCTGCAGGCCTCGCCGTCGACACGCGACTCGGCAATTCCGAGGGCGCGAGCGTCGGTAGTCAGCGTGGCGTACGCGTCTATGGCAACAGTCACGACTTTCTGGCGGGAGACTGCGCGTCGAGTCATTCTTTGAGCTGCGTGCTGCTCGCACAGGCGGGCGAGGACATGCAGCGCGACTACTGGTACTCCTCGGCGCGCGATCCCGAAGATCTCGAAGATGCAGCGAGCATCGGTCGTCATGCCGCCGCGCGGGCGATCGCTCGCTTGGGCGCGCGTCGACTGCCGACCGGCAAGGCCTCGGTGCTGTTCGCTCCCGAAGTTGCGCGCGGTTTCATTGGTCATTTCATTGGTGCGATTCGCGGCGGCGCGCAGTACCGCAAAGCGAGCTTTCTGCTCGGCGCGGCGGGCCAGCAGGTGTTCCCGAGTTGGGTGCAGATGCACGAGCGGCCGCGGCTATCAAAAGCCTTTGCGAGCGCGAACTGGGATGGCGAGGGCGTGCGCACGCAGGATCGCGAACTCGTGCACGACGGTGTGGTCGACGGCTATCTGCTCGGTAGCTACAGCGCACGCAAACTCGGTCTGCGCAGCACCGGCAATGCCGGCGGCCTGCATAATCTTTTGGTCGATCCTTCTGCGGGCGCGCCCGATCAGGCGGCGCTGCTGCGGCAGATGGGCAAGGGGCTGCTCGTTACCGAACTCATGGGACAGGGCGTGAACGGCGTGACCGGCGATTATTCGCGCGGTGCGACCGGCTTCTGGGTGGAAGGTGGCGAACTCGCTTATCCGGTCCACGAGATCACCATCGCCGGTAATCTCAAAGAGCTCTATCGCAACGTGGTCGCGATCGGTGGTGACATCGATTTGCGTGGCGGCATCCGCATGGGCTCGCTGCTCGTCGACGGGTTCACGATCGCGGGCGAGTGAGGGCCTCAGGCGCCCGTCAAACGAGTAAGCGCCTCCCGATATTTCTCGCTGGTGCGCCGAATGATTTCTTCGGGTAGGTGCGGTCCGGGCGCTTTTTTGTTCCAGTCCAGCGTCTCGAGATAATCGCGTACGAACTGCTTGTCGAACGAAGGCGGGCTGATACCGACGCGATAAGTATCGGCGGGCCAGAGGCGCGAGGAATCTGGCGTCAGCACCTCATCGATCAGCACCAGCTGACCTGCCGCATCGACGCCGAACTCGAACTTGGTATCGGCGATGATGATGCCGCGCTGGCGCGCATGCGCTGCAGCAAAATCATAGAGCGCGAGCGAGGTGTCGCGGACCTGTGCCGCGAGTCGCGCACCGATCAAAGATTCGACTTCGGCGAAGCTGATGTTTTCATCGTGCTGGCCCGCCGGCGCCTTGCTGGCCGGCGTGAAGATGGGCTGCGGCAGACGCTCGGCGAGTTGCAGCCCCGCAGGCAGCGGGATGCCGCAGACCGTACCGCTTTGCTGATAGTCCTTCCAGCCGGAGCCGATGAGATATCCGCGTACCACCGCCTCGACCGGCAGCGCTTTGAGTCGACGCACCACGATCGCGCGCCCCGCGAGCAGTTCGCGCTCATCGGCATCGAGATGGACCTCTGCGAGGCTCATGCCCGACAACTGGTTGGGCACGATGGCCGTGGTGTGTCGAAACCAGAAATCGGAGATCTCGGTGAGCACGCGCCCTTTGTGGGGGATCGGGTCGGGCAGCACCACGTCAAAAGCAGACAGGCGGTCCGTGGTGACGATCAGCATGTGCTCGGCGTCCAATTCATAGATATCGCGTACCTTGCCGGTATGCAGGCGGCGTAGGTGCCGCAGCGCCGTGGTGTGCACTGTCCGGATCTCGTCCACTTCGCAGTCTCGCTGTTTCCGGCGGACCGCCGGGGGTTGCTAGTATTGCAGCATGGAGTGGGGCGGGAAACTCGTGGGTGGAGCTTTGGGCTTCCTGCTGGGAGGCCCTGTAGGTGCGGCGCTGGGCGTCATCGGCGGTCATCTGGTCGATGATCGTCTGGCCTCCGCGCGCAAATCCAAACCGCCGCGGCCGACGAAATCCGCTCGACCCGTGCGCACCGCGCGCGTCACCCCCGAACGTCCGGGCAAGATCTATCACGTCGAAGATACTGACCCCTTTGCCGAGCAGGGCAGCGTCGCGGGTGCCGAGAGCGACACCGATGAGGGTCCCTCGGTCGAAAATCCTGAAGCTGTTGCCGAGCAGTTTTTTCAGACTACTTTTGAGGTGATGGGTCACGTCGCCAAGAGCGACGGGCGGGTTTCGGAGAGCGACATTCGCGCGGCCCGCGCCGTAATGACGGATTTCGTACTCGATGACGCGCAGGTGGCGCGCGCCATCGCCAGCTTCAACATTGGCAAGCAGGCGGAATACGACACCGAGCGAGCAGTGATGTCCCTGCGACGTACCTGCGCGGGGCGGCCCGATTTGCTGCGTACCTTCCTCGAGATTCAGGTGCGTGCGGCCATTGGTGGCTCCGATTTGCAGGGCCCATCGCGCCCCTTGCTCACTCGCATGGCGGCGATGCTCGGCGTGGGCGGCCTCGAATTTGCGCAGCTCGAGACGCTGCTGCGCATTCGTTACCGCGTCCGCGGCAATCGCGGTGAGGCGGCGGACTGGAATCGGCCTGCCGATGGCAGCACGACTCGCGACGAGCCGACAGGCGAGGCATCGCCGCGCGAGGGTGAGAAGGGCGAGGGTGAGAAGCGCGACGGACCGCAGCGCGAAGGACCGCAGCGCGACGGCGCGCAGCGTCAGGGCGCGGAGCGCGACTCGGCAGGCGCCTCACAGCGCAAGAGCTCTGCGGGCGGCGGCGCACGCGGCCCATCGACCAGCGGCGCTCGCATGACGCTGCAAGAGGCGTATCAAGTGCTCGGCGTGTTGCCCGGCGCGCCGATGCCCGAAATCACCAAAGCTTATCGTCGACAGTTGTCGCGCCATCACCCCGACAAGCTGAAGGCGAACGGTCTGCCCGAGTCCATGCTCAACTTTGCCCAGGTGCAGACGCAGCTCGTGATCGAAGCCTTCACCCTCATTCGCGAATCCCAGGGAGATGCCCCTTGAATCAGTCTCGTCCGGCGTGGATTGCGCCGTCGATCCTCGCCGCCGACTTTGCGCGCCTCGGGGCCGAGGTCGATGCGGTGCTCGCCGCCGGCGCCGATCTCATCCATTTCGACGTCATGGACAACCATTACGTCCCCAATCTCACCGTGGGGCCGCTGGTGTGCGCCGCGCTACGCAAATACGGCGTGACCGCGCCGATCGATGTGCATTTGATGGTGCAGCCCGTCGATCGACTGGTCGCCGACTTTGCCAAGGCCGGCGCGACCTGGATCACTTTCCACCCCGAGGCCAGCGAGCACGTCGATCGCACCATAGCGCTGATTCGCGAGCATGGCTGTCGGCCCGGACTCGTGCTCAATCCGGCAACGCCGCTCGGCTGGCTCGATCACACCCTGGATCAGCTCGACATGGTTTTGTTGATGTCGGTGAACCCGGGCTTTGGCGGGCAGCAATTCATTCCGAGCGCGCTCGCCAAGTTGCGCGCCGTACGCGAACGTATCGATGCCTCGGGTCGCGAGGTACGACTCGAGATCGACGGTGGCATCAAGATAGAAAACATCGGCGCTGCCGCGGCAGCGGGCGCCGATACTTTTGTTGCCGGGTCGGCAATCTTTGGCAGTGCCGATTACGCGGCGACGGTGCGCGCCATGCGCGGTGCCATCGCGGCGGCTGCGGGCTGAGCGACCGCCGCCGCACTAAGCAGACGGGTGGGTCGCAGACCCAGCATCACGATCGTCTTGCCGTGCGCGCGCAGCGTGCCTTGCTCTTCAAGCGTGCGCAGCACGCGGCCCGCCATCTCGCGCGAGCAGCCGACCAGCCGCGCGAGTTCCTGACGCGACACGCGAATCTGCATGCCTTCCGGATGCGTGAGGGCATCGGGCTGTTCGCAGAGTTCGCCGAGTGCTTGCAGGATGCGCCCGCTGACATCGATGAAGGCGAGATCGCGCAGCTTGCGCGTGGCCCGCTCGAGCCGAGCAGCGAGCTGTGCGGCAAGTTCGAGCGCGAGCACCGGATCGGTCGCCGCCACCTGACGGAAGCGCGAATAAGCCATCTCGGCGATTTCGCTGCGACCACGGGCGCGCACATAGGCACCGCGACCCGGGGTCGACTCGAGCAGGCCCATTTCGCCAAAGAATTCACCCTTGCCGAGGTAGGCGAGCACCAGCTCCTTGCCGTGCTCGTCTTCGATGAGCACTTCCACGGATCCGGAGATCACGTAGAAGAGCGCATCCGGCGCCTCGCCCGAACGGATGAGCAGGGTGCGCGACGGCACTACGCGCCGCGGGCACTGCTCGAGAAAGCGCTGCATCGGCGTTGCCGCGGTGCGTGGCTTCGGGCTGAGCGTGTTCATGGGATAGGCCTCGCGTGAATCAGAGCCAATAGCTCGTGGTAGTCATGACGCGTGCAGTGGCACGCATCGCAGATTGCACGGGAGGGGGAAGATCGGCACCGCCCGCCGCACGAGCGGACGCACCATGCGCCATCTCGTCGGCACGCATCTGCTCGAGCACAGCGCGACTGCGGGTATCTCCCGCCGGCAGCTTCTCGAGGTGCGAGTCGATATGCCCTTCCACCTGACGCTCGGTTTCACTGACGAAACCGAGACTGATCGCATCGCCAGCAGCGGCCGCAGCCGCGCCAATGGCGAACGACCCTGCATACCAGAGCGGGCCAAGCACACTCGGCTGCGAACCGAGTTCGCGCAGGCGCTGGTCACACCAGGCCAAGTGGTCAGCTTCTTCGCGAGCGGCCCGCAACAACATGTCGCGAACCTCTGGTCGCCGTGCGAAGACCGCCTGGCCGTGATAAAGGGCCTGGGCGGCGACTTCGCCGGCGTGGTTGACGCGCATGAGGCTGGCCGACTCGCGCCGTTCCGCTGCAGAAAGCGTGGCATCGTTCGCACCCGGGACGCCGACGGGCCTGGGGACGGGCCGCGCCGCCGTCGGGGTCGCGAACACGGCCCGGAGGGCACGGTCCACGCTGACGAGCAGGTTGTCGATGGGGCTATCGGTACTCATGGCACATATTATTACGGCCGACGGCTGTATAACTTAAGGCCCTTGCGGGGTTAATTTCGCCCCCGTGGCGGGGGCAGCCGGGTTATCGGCCGCAAGCAGGTTTTGCAAAGGCGGGGCACCTTCAGTACACTCTCGCGCCCTTTTCGGGACTCGTGGCACCCCCCCTTTTAGTTCGGGTGGCGGGCCGCCGACGGAGACTTCTAGATGAGCACTGTTTTTGCGAAGCCCGCGACGGTTCGCGGCGACTGGTATCTCGTTGACGCCAAGGACAAAACCTTGGGACGTCTGGCGTCGGAAATTGCGCTGCGCCTCAAGGGCAAGCACAAGGCCGACTACAGCCCGCACGTCGACATGGGCGATCACATCGTGGTCGTCAATGCCGAGCAGGTGCGCGTCACCGGCGCCAAAATGACCGACAAAATCTATTACCACCACACCGGCGCCATCGGCGGCATCAAGTCGATCGCCCTTGGCAAGCTCCTCAAAGAGCACCCCGAGCGCGTGATCCAGATCGCCGTCAAGGGCATGCTGCCCAAGACCGTGCTCGGTCGCCGCATGTATCGCAAGCTGCACGTGTTTGCGGGCGATAAGCACCCGCACTCGGCGCAACAGCCGAAGCCCCTCACCATCTAACGGAATATTCAGATGCCTTCCACGAACTACGGCACCGGCCGGCGCAAGACCTCCACCGCGCGCGTATTCCTCAAGCCGGGCAACGGCAAGATCACCATCAACTCGCGCACCATCGAAAATTTCTTCGGCCGTGAGACGGGTCGCATGATCGTTCGTCAGCCGCTCGAGCTGACGCAGACCCTCGGTCGTTTCGATGTCGATGTCACGGTCGAGGGCGGTGGCATCACCGGTCAGGCCGGCGCCATCCGGCACGGCATCACCCGCGCATTGATCGAATACGATGAAACGCTGCGTCAGCCGCTGCGTGTCGCCGGGTTCGTGACCCGCGACGCCCGCGAAGTCGAGCGCAAGAAAGTCGGCCGCCGCAAGGCGCGCCGTGGTCCGCAGTACTCCAAGCGCTGATATCATTCTTGGCGGACTGCCGTCGCGGCCACCGGTTTTGGGGGATCGTCTAGC
>JBJTAV010000032.1:0-3347 GCA_046091005.1 Gammaproteobacteria bacterium
CGTAGATGACACGCGCGCCGTTTCGCCGCGCGGCTCGCAATGCGCCGGTACGACCCGCGTTATCAAAGATCACGACCTGCGGGGCGAATTGCGCACTCACCCGTTTGACCTCCGCCGTGCAGAGCGTGGGTGAAGCAGGCACCAGCGTCACCGGGTGATGGAAATTGCGTGCGTAAGGCGCCTCACGATGCAACACGGAGTGGGTTTCAACATCTGGCATGCGCGGCTTCAGCGCATCCACAAGGCTACTCGCCCGGGCGAATTCGCCCATACCGCTAGGGCCACTCACCGGAACGAAAAGAACGCGCAGGGAGGAGGACATTTCTTCGGCTATTATGCCGTCCGCTACCCTGATCGCCGAAAGATTCATTCACCCGCCGCCGCAGCGGCGCCACGGGGGTTTCGGCGCTGAAGACCCTGACCGGCAAGGCTTTTTTGCAGTCTGAGTGCGCTTGCAATCCCTTTCGCGTTCTGGTGCAGTTATAATTTCGCGGGTATGGGGTCTACCGAATGGCGGCCTCGGTTCCGCCAAGGTTTTTGTTCTGTCACTGTTCTCAAGAGGATTTCCAAAAATGAAGACTCCGATCGTCGTCAAGATGGCCGCCGTCGTCGCCGTTGTCGCCCTCGCCGGCTGCACCGACCTCAAGCCCCTGCAGGCCCAGATCGATGGCCTGAAGACCCAGGTCTCGAGCCTGCAGTCGCAGGTTGCTGCTGCCAAGAGCTCTGCTGACGCCGCCAACAGTGCCGCCGCTTCGGCCGCTTCGGCCGCTTCGGCCGCGAGCGCAGCAGCTCAGTCGACCGCCAACCAGGCGCTCGCCGCTGCTCAGGCCAGCCAGTCCTGCTGCGACGCGACCAACGAGAAGCTTGACCGCATGTTCAAGCGCTCGATCTCGAAGTAATCCTTCGGGACCAAGATCACGGTCGTTCGAAAGAGCGACCGGCCTTCGGGCAAAAAAAAAGCGCCGCGCATCGCGCGGCGTTTTTTTCGCCCCGGCGTCGCGCGCTAATCAATACCGCAGCAGCGCCGAACCCCAAGTGAAGCCGCCGCCGAAGGCCTCGAGCAGCACGAGCTCGCCGCGCTTGATGCGCCCGTCGCGCACCGCGGCATCGAGCGCGAGCGGCACCGAAGCCGATGAAGTGTTGCCATGCTCCTGCACGGTTACCACCACGCGCTCCATGGGCATATCGAGCTTCTTGGCGGTCGCCTGAATGATGCGGATATTGGCCTGGTGCGGCACCAGCCAGTCGAGTGCCGACTTGTCGAGACCGTTCGCCGCGAGCGTCTCGTCGACGATCGAACCCAAAGATTTGACGGCGATCTTGAACACCTCGTTGCCAGCCATATGGATGAATGCCGGGATGCGACCCGTCTCGTCCTGATGAAAGCCCTTGGAGGGGCCGACCGGGCAGTACAGTAAATCTTTGAAGAAACCGTCGGTGTGCAGATGCGTGGAAATGATGCCCTGCTCATCGGAGGGCTTGAGAACCACCGCGCCGGCGCCGTCACCGAACAAGATCGCGGTGCTGCGATCGCTCCAGTCGACGATGCGACTGAGCGTCTCGGCACCCACCACGAGCGCGCACTTCGCATCACCCAACCGTACGAACTTGTCGGCGATCGACAGCGCGTAGATGAAGCTGCTGCAGGCCGCCTCGACCGAAAACGCCGGAGTATTGCGCAGGCCCAGTCGATCTTGCAGCAAGGCACCGCAGTTCGGGAAAATCTGGTCGGGCGTGCAGGTGCCAAAAATAATGAGGTCGATTTCATCGGGCTCGACGCCCGCCGCCTGCATGGCACGCCGCGCAGCCGGAACCGCAAGATCGACCGTGGTTTCGCCCTGCGCCGCGATACGGCGCTGGCGGATACCGGTGCGCTCCTGAATCCACTCGTCCGACGTCTCGACCAGTTTCTCGAGATCGGCATTGGTCAGCACTTTTTCGGGCAGATGACTGCCGGTGCCGACGATCCGTGAATATTTGAGCATTTCCTCTCCCCGCGGCGATGGCCGCAAATCTTTGTATTGCGCGGTCTGAACTGCGCTACGGCGCCGTCGGTGTGTCCGCTTCCAAAGCCTGCTGCACGTGCGTGACGAGCTCACGGCGCACCGCCGTTGCCGCGATCGCGATGGCGCGCGCGAGCGCCACTCGATCGGCACTGCCGTGACTTTTTACCACGACTTTTCGCAGACCCACCATGACAGCCCCGTTATAGCGGCGCGGATCGAGCGAGCCCGAGACGCGCTTGAGCACCGGTCGCGACAAAATCGCCGCCAGCTTGCTGGGCCAATTCGCGGTGAACTCGCTACGCAGTCGAGCGCTGATGAGTCCCGCCACGCCTTCCATGGTCTTGAGCGCGACGTTGCCGGTGAAGCCATCGGTCACGACCACATCGACTTTGCCGGAGAAAATATCGCCGCCCTCGACAAAACCCACGTATTCGAAATCACGATGACGGTGGCTGTTTGCCCAGGCACGCAGCAACACGTGCGCATCCTGCACGAGATCGTGTCCCTTGCTCTCCTCGGCGCCGATATTGAGCAAACCGACGCGCGGCCGCGGCGTGTCGTGCACATCGCGCGCGACGATCGCGCCCATGATGGCGAACTGCTCGAGCTGATGAGCCGTCGCCCGAACATTGGCACCGAGATCAAGGATATGGGTATAGCCCGCGGCATTCGGCACCGCCGACATGATCGGCGCACGCTCGACCTCGGCGAGACACTTGAGCACGAAGTGGGCAATTGCCGTGAGCGCGCCCGTATTTCCCGCGCTCACCGCCGCATCGGCTTGCGTCTCGTGCACCAGGTCGATGGCCACACGCATCGAAGAATTTTTCTTGCGCCGGATCGCCTCGCGCGGCGAGTCGGTCATCAAAACAATTTCGCTCGCCGGAATGACTTGAAGTCGGCGACGCAGCGCGGCGGCGGGCGCTGCCGCGCTCAACAGTGCTTCGATGGTTTCGGGCTGCCCGACCAGCTTGAGTTCAAGCAGCGGATCATCTTGCAGCGCGCAGAGCGCCGCCGGCACGCATTCCTGCGCACCCAGGTCGCCGCTCATGACATCGAGCGCGATGACAGTCATTCAGTCATTGCTCCCACCCAGGGAGCGGGCGGGCCGACGGGCCCGCCGTGCGTGATCAGCCTGCGACTTCTTCGTCAGCCGGCTTCTCGATCACGCGCTTGCCGCGATAGAAACCATCGGGCGTAATGCGGTGACGGAAGTGCGTTTCACCCGACTGCGGATCGACCGACAGGGCGGGCTTGGCAAGGCGATCGTGCGAACGGTGCATGCCGCGCTTGGACGGCGTCTTGCGGCTCTTTTGAACTGGCATGTCGGACTCCTGCGAA
>JBJTAV010000033.1:0-6063 GCA_046091005.1 Gammaproteobacteria bacterium
TCGAACGCGCTCGCGACCAATCGTGTACACCACGCCTTCTTGTTCACCGGCACTCGTGGAGTCGGCAAGACGACCATCGCGCGCATCCTCGCCAAATGTCTCAATTGCGAGACTGGCATGGGTCCCGCGCCCTGCGGTACCGGTGCAACCTGTCGCGAGATCGACGAAGGTCGGTTTGTCGATGTGATCGAAGTCGATGCGGCTTCGCGCACCAAGGTTGATGACACGCGCGCGCTTCTCGACTACGTGCAGTACGCACCGACGCGCGGCAGGTACAAAGTTTATTTGTTCGACGAAGTGCACATGCTCTCGACGCATTCCTTCAACGCCTTGTTGAAGACGCTCGAAGAGCCGCCACCGCACGTGTAATGTGTGTTGGCCACCACCGATCCGCAGAAACTGCCGGTCACGGTGCTCTCGCGTTGTCTGCAATTCAATTTGAAGCGGTTGTCGGTGTCGATGATTGCCGAGCGCATGAAAACCGTGCTGAGTGCAGAGGGCATCAGCTTCGAGCCAGCCGCCGTGCGGCTCGTGGCCGAGGCTGCGGATGGCAGCATGCGTGATGGTTTGTCGCTGCTCGATCAGCTGCTGGCCTTCGGTGGCGGCAAGGTGGCCGAAGCCGAAGCCCGCGCGATGCTGGCGACGGTCGATCGCAAACAGGTGATGCAGTTGGCGCGTCTTCTGGGCGCGGCCGATCCGGCCGAGTTGATGTGTTTTGCGCAATCGCTGGATGAGTGGGCGCCCGATTACGGCGACGTGCTCGATGCGCTCTCGACCCTGCTCGTGCGCGTGGCGCTGAAGCAAGCGCTACCGAGCTACGAAGGTGACGAGCTGCATCCGCCTGAGCAGCTCGCTGAGCTTGCGGCGGCGATCAGCGCTGAAGACGTGCAGTTTTGCTATCAGACGGCGATTCTCGGACGTCGCGATCTCGCTTGGGCGCCTGACCCGCGCACCGGCTTCGAAATGACGTTGCTACGCATGGCCTCGTTCCGGCTCGCGGGCGCTGAGCGGTCAAGTCCACGCCCGGTGAGCGGTGCTGCGGGTTCGGGTGCGAGCGGCGCCGTGAGTGCGAGTGGTGCCGTGAGTGCGAGCGGCGCCGTGGGCGCAGCGACGCCTGCGGCGGCGCCCACGCGGACCGCCAGCACGAACTCCACTGGCGCCGCGCTTGACTTTGCAGACTGGCAGCAACTCGTTGCCGCACTAGAGCTCGGCGGCGCGGCGCGACAGTTGGCCGCCAACTGTGCGTTTTCCAGCCGCGAGGGCAATCTCGTGCGCCTCACGCTAGACCCCGCGCAAGCTTTGCTCAAAACCTCCGCACTGATCGACAAACTGGCGCAAGCCCTCAGTCGCCATGCGGGTGAAACGCTGCGGGTCGAGGTCGAGGCTGCCGCCGCACCCGTAGAGACCCCGGCGCGGGCCGAGCAGCGTGCCGTCGATCAGCAGTTCGATGCGGCACGTCGTTCGCTCGAAGAAGATCCGACGGTGCGCGGCTTCAAAGAAAAATTCGGCGCAACGCTCAAGAGCGAGACCGTCAAGCCGCACTGAGAATCCAACTGAAGTTCCAACTTGAAGGCAACTTGAAGGAATGAGCCATGGCCAATTTCGGCAACATGATGAAGCAAGCAGAAGCACTGCAGCGCAACATGCAAAAAGCGCAGGAAGAAATCGCGCGCATGGAAGTCACCGGTGAGTCGGGTGGCGGCATGGTCAAGGTCACCATGACGGGCAAGCACGAAGTCAAGCGCGTGCAGATCGAGCCTGCGGTGATTGGTGAAGATCGCGAGATGCTCGAAGATCTGGTGGCGGCAGCGATCAACGACGCCGTGCGTCGGGTCGAGTCCGAGACCCAGCAACGCATGTCCGGCATGATGTCCGGCTTGCGCTTGCCGCCGGGTTTCAAGATGCCGTTCTGATCCACGGTTCTGACCCTCAGGGATGAAACACACCCCTTCGCTTGCGCGTTTGATCGATGCGCTGCGCACGCTGCCCGGCGTCGGACCAAAAACCGCGCAGCGCATGGCGTTTCACCTTTTGCAGGACGGTCGCGACGGCGCGCGGGCCTTGTCCGAATCTTTGACGACGGCGCTCGCCAGAGTCGGGCGCTGCCGGCAATGCCGCATGCTCACCGAGAGCGAGAACTGCTTCATCTGCAGCTCGACGCAGCGTGACGCGAGTCTGCTTTGCATTGTCGAGTCGCCCGCGGATGTGGTGGCGATCGAGCAGTCGGGCGGCTACCGCGGGCGTTATTTCGTGCTGATGGGACATCTTTCGCCGCTCGATGGCATAGGCCCCGAGCAGCTCGGCATTCGTGAGCTGGAGGGTCTGCTCGAAGCCGGCACGGTCAAAGAAATGATCCGGGCAACCAATCCCACCGTGGAGGGCGAGGCCACGGCACACTTTTTGTCGGAGATTGCGCGCTCGCAAGGAATCCGCGCCACGCGCATCGCTCATGGCGTGCCGATCGGTGGCGAGCTCGAATACATTGACGGTGGCACGCTGGCGCATGCCCTCGCGGGGCGTCAGGCCCTGTCCTGACCTCGGCGCTTGCCCGGGCCCTGCGCGGCCTTCAAATCATTGTGCAGACGGCGCAGGCGCCGATAGCTTTCGTAGCGCCGCGCATCCATCGCGTTCGACTCGGCCGCCGTTCGCACCGCGCAGCCCGGCTCTTGCAGATGCAGGCAGTCGATGAAGCGACAGCCGGGCGCGAGCCGATCCACTTCCGGAAAGCCGAGACTGCGCGGTTCGAGCGAGCCGATAGACGGCGCAAAATCGCGCACGCCGGGCGAGTCGATCACGGCGCCACCGCCGGGCAAATCGTAGAGGGCCGAGCTTGTGGTGGTGTGCCGACCTTCGGCGTCCCGATCGAGATCACCCGTCGAAATGGCACTTGCAGGCACAAGGCGCGTGATGAGCGAGGATTTGCCCACGCCCGACTGGCCCACGAATACGCTGGTGGCCTCTTGCAGTTCAGCGGCCAGTGCCTCGAGATTGCTACCGGTTTCGGCGCTGCAGCGCAGCACCGGATATCCCGCGGCCTCGAAACTTTTGAGCATGGCCGCCAGTTCGTCGGCCAGTTCATCGGTGATGTCGAGCTCGACCTTGTTGAGCACAACGAGCGCGCGTAGCCCAGCAGAAGAGGCCGCACAAAGATAGCGATCGATGATGAAGGGGTCGGGTCGCGGCAGCGGCGCAATCACCGTCACCAGCAGGCTGAGGTTGGCGACGACCGGTTCAGCATCTCCACGCAGGGTAGAGCGCGCGAGCAGGCTGCGCCGCGGGAGGATTTCGTTGACGTGGATCTCGTCGTGGGTCGCATCTGCGGTGCAACGCACCTGATCGCCGCACACCACTTGGAGCTTGCGGCCGAAGGGGCGGCCCTGCAGCACACGACCGCTGGCATCGCGCAGGCGCAGATGTCGCCCGTAAGCGGCGATGACTTGAGCGTCAAATTCCAAGGGATTCCCGATCTCGGCTCGAAGGCGGCACTGTAGCCTCTGCTAGACTGCCGCTCAACCATGCCAAGTCGCGACGCATTGATCTGGATCGACCTCGAGATGACCGGGCTCAAACCCGAGTCCGACACCATCATCGAGATCGCTACCTTGGTGACCGACTCGTCCCTGCGTTTGATTGCCGAAGGTCCGGTGCTGGCCATCCAGACGGATGAAGCGGCGCTTTCGCGGATGGACGAGTGGAATCAGCGTCAGCATGGCGGTTCGGGGCTACTCGCTCGGGTGCGCGCAAGCACGGTGACCCTCGCGCAAGCGGAGCAGGCGACGCTCGAATTTTTGGCGCAGCATGTGGAGCGTGGTGCCTCGCCCATGTGTGGCAACAGCATCTGCCAAGATCGTCGCTTCATGGCGCGCTTGATGCCCACGCTCGAAGCGTTCTTTCACTATCGCAATCTCGATGTGAGCACCGTCAAAGAGCTCGCCAAACGTTGGGCGCCCGACATTGCGAGCGCCTTCAGCAAAGAGGGTACGCACCTCGCGCTCGATGACATCCGCGAGTCAGTGCGTGAACTGCAGTATTACCGCGAACATTTCTTTGCCCTCGGACCTCGTGGCGCATGCTGATGCGCAAGGTCGCAGGCTGATGCGCGGGAGCGCAATGTCATGATGGACGAGGTCGCTGCCGTCGATCTGCCGAGCTTCGATGATCTGGTCGCGGCGCACGGCCGCCTGCAAGGACGAGTGCGGCGTACACCGGTTTTGACCTCGCCCGAGTTCGATGCACGCGTCGGTCGTCAGGTGTTCTTCAAGTGCGAGAACCTGCAGCACGTCGGTGCCTTCAAGTTTCGCGGCGCCATGAACGCCTTGCTGCTGCTGGAGCAACAAGTACAGCAGCAGAGCGCGGGCGGCGGCAGGGTCGCGCGCGTTGTGGCGACGCATTCTTCGGGCAATCACGGCGCAGCGCTTGCGCGCGCGGCGCGTGAGCTCACGTGGCGTTGTGTTGTGGTCGTGCCACGCGATTCCTCACCGGTGAAGCTCGCGGCTATCGAGGCCGCAGGCGCTGAGCTCGTCCGCTGCGAGCCGGGTCTCGCGGCGCGTGAGGCGGCCTTGGCCGGCGTGATCGAGCGCACGGGCGCGGTGGTGGTTCACCCCTTTGATGACTCGCGGGTGATCGCGGGGCAGGGGACGGCGACCCTCGAATTATTGGCGGAGCATCCGCTTCTCGATGTGCTGACGGCGCCTGTGGGTGGCGGCGGGCTGCTCTCGGGCACGGCAATCGCAGCCAAGCGCATGGCGCCGACTTGCAAGATAGTCGGTGCAGAGCCGGCGATGGCGGATGATGCCGCGCGTTCGTTTCACGGTGGCACGCGGGTCGGTATGGCTGGATCACCGGCGACGATTGCCGATGGGCTGCGTGGTTCGATTGGGGTGCGGCCCTATGCGCTCTTCAGGCAGTGGGTGGACGATGTCGTCACGGTGTCGGAGGCTGCCATTGTTCAGGCAATGCGCGTCGCACTCGAAGATCTCAAAATATTGATCGAGCCCTCATCGGCGGTGCCGCTCGCCGCCCTCATCGAGGGCCGCATCGGCAAGCCCGGTGATCGCATCGGCGTGATCATCTCGGGCGGCAACGTCGACCTCTCAGTGTGTCCGTTCCTCGCGGGGAAGATCGGCTGAGTTGCCCGCCAGCATCATCCAGGTCTCGATCACCGTGTCGGGGTTGAGCGATAGGCTGTCGATGCCCTGATCGACGAGCCAGCGTGCGAGGTCTGGGTGGTCAGACGGGCCTTGGCCGCAAATGCCGATGTATTTGCCGGCTTTGCGACAGGCGGTGATGGCCATGGCGAGCATTGCCTTGACCGCAGGGTCGCGCTCATCGAAATGCCGCGCGACGATGCCGGAGTCGCGATCAACCCCCAAAGTCAGCTGCGTCATGTCGTTCGAGCCGATCGACATGCCATCAAAATATTCCAGAAACTGATCGGCGAGTACGGCGTTCGAGGGTAGCTCGCACATCATGATGACCTTGAGGTCGTTCTCGCCGCGCTTGAGACCGTTCGCGGCGAGCAGGCGGGTGACCTCGGCCGCTTCGGTGAGCGTACGCACGAAGGGCACCATCACCTGCACGTTGGCAAGACCCATCTCGCCGCGCACTTTGCGCAACGCGCGGCACTCGAGTTCGAAACATGCGCGGAAGGCGGGGTCGACGTATCGTGCCGCGCCGCGAAAACCGATCATCGGGTTTTCTTCGGTGGGTTCATAAAGACGCCCGCCGATGAGGTTTGCATATTCGTTCGATTTGAAGTCGGAAAGCCGCACGATGACGGGCTCGGGGGCAAAGGCCGCAGCAATCTGCGCGACGCCCTCGGCGAGCTTGTCGACATAGAAGCTGACCGGATCGGCGTAGCCGGCCATTTGCGTGCGGATTTCTTTGCGTAGTGCCGGATCGAGTTGGTCGAATTCGAGGAGCGCACGCGGGTGCACGCCGATCATGCGGTTGATGATGAACTCGAGTCGCGCAAGACCGACGCCCCGGTGCGGAATGCCGGCGAAGTCGAAGGCGCGATCGGGGTTGCCGACGTTCATCATTATTTTGACGGGCACCGGCGGC
>JBJTAV010000034.1:0-13749 GCA_046091005.1 Gammaproteobacteria bacterium
GTCATGATCGCCGGCAAGGTTGCCGTGGTCTGCGGCTATGGCGATGTGGGCAAGGGCTCGGCGCAGGCACTGCGCGCCCTGTCGGCACAGGTGTGGGTCACCGAAGTGGACCCGATCTGCGCGCTGCAGGCCGCGATGGAAGGCTATCGCGTGGTCACCATGGACTACGCTGCCGACAAGGCCGACATCTTCGTCAGCGCGACCGGCAACTTCCACGTGATCACCCACGATCACATGCGCGCCATGAAAGATCAGGCGATCGTCTGCAACATCGGGCACTTCGACAATGAAATCGACTGCGCCTCGCTGCAGCAGTACCCGTGGGAGAACATCAAGCCGCAGGTTGACCACGTGATTTTCCCGGACGGCAAACGCATCACGCTGCTGGCCGAGGGTCGTCTCGTGAACCTCGGTTGCGGCACCGGTCACCCGTCCTATGTGATGTCCTCGTCGTTCGCCAACCAGACGATCGCCCAGATCGAACTCTGGGCGAATCACGACAAATATCCGGTCGGCGTCTATGTGCTGCCCAAGCACCTCGACGAAAAGGTTGCGCGGCTGCAGCTGAAGAAGCTCGGCGCGCAGCTCACCGAGCTGTCGGACCAGCAGGCTCGCTACATCGGCGTCGCCAAGCAGGGTCCGTACAAGCCGGAGACCTACCGCTACTAAGATTCGGTCAAAACCGAACGATCCCTCTGACAACAGGGCGGTCATGACGCTAGCATCGGTGTCATGACCGCCCTTCGTCTTTTGCAGGTCACCGATACCCACCTCGTGGGCGACCCCGCGGGTCGCCAACGTGGCGTGGTGACGCTCGAAGCACTGCAAGCCGTGCTGCGACTTGCTCGCACAGATTCGCATGACGTGATCCTGCTCACCGGTGATGTGGTGCATGACGATGCCGAGGGTTACGACTGGGCCCGTCGCGAGTTGTCGGCGCTGGGCAAGCCCGTGCTGTGCATTCCGGGTAATCACGATGACCCGGCCATCCTTCGCGACGCCTTGGCGGGCGAACCCTTCCGTCATTGCGGTCATCACGATTTTTTGGGCTGGCGCCTCGTGATGCTCGACTCGCATGTGCCGGGCGGTGCCGAGGGGCTGCTGCGCGCAAGTGAACTCGAGCGCCTCGACGCCGCCCTCGCGAGCGCCGACGAGCGCCACGTTCTCGTCGTGCTGCACCACCACCCGATCGACTCGGGCAGCCGCTGGCTCGATACCGTCGGTCTCGTCAACGCTCGCGAGTTCCTCGAGATCACCGACCGATACGCGATGGTGCGTGGAATTCTTTGGGGACATGTACACCAGAGCCATGATTCGCTGCGCAGCAACGGTCACGGCAGCCTGCGGATGATGGCAACACCCTCGACCTGTGTGCAGTTTTTGCCGAAATCCGACGACTTCGCCCTCGACACACTGCCGCCAGGCTTTCGCACGCTGGAACTGCATCCCGACGGCCGCATCGACTCGCAGGTGCGGTGGTTGGGATGATCCGTCCCCATGTCGCGGCCGCACTGCTTGCACTCGGCTGCATTCTGGGTCTGAGCCCAAGCGCGCAGCTCGCTGAGGCCAAGGCGGCACCCGCAGGTCTCGTGTGGCAGATCGAAGGCCCCAAAGGCAGCGTTTTCATTGCGGGTTCGATGCACTTGCTGCGGCGCAACCGCCCCGCTCTGCCGCCCGCCATCGACGCCGCTTACGGCGAGGCGGAATCTTTGGTGATGGAAATCGATGCCGACGCGGTCGACGAGCAAGCGATGGCGGCGCTGATGCTACGCACCTCCACTTTTGCCGATGGCCGCTCGCTGCCTCTGGTGGCGGGCGAAGCGCGCTGGAATATTTTGCGAAACCTGCTCGCCAGAGCGCAGGTTCCTGAAGCCTTCGCCGCAAGTCTCGAACCCTGGGGCGTGGCGCTTCTGCTCACCACACTCGAGTACTCTCGCCTCGGTTTCGACCCCGAGGTCGGCGTCGAGAAACAATTGCAGCAACGAGCGGCGCGCGACAAAAAAGAAATCGGCGGTCTCGAAACCGCCGAGTTCCAGCTGGGCTTGCTCGATTCCCTGCCGCTTGATGAGCAGCTGCACCTGCTCGACATGACCGTCGCCGAACTCGACGAGATGCCGGCGATGGTCGACGACCTGTACGCCGCTTGGCGCAGCGGGGACACAAAGCGACTCGACGATCTGCTGCTCGAGGGTTACCGCGAAACTCCGAAGCTCTACGATGACCTCGTCGATCGACGCAATCGCAACTGGGTACCGCAGGTGAAGGCCCTGCTCGAGCGTGAGGGTGACACGCTGGTCGTGGTCGGTGCGCTGCATCTGGTGGGCGAGCGTGGCCTGATCGCCTTGCTCGAGCGCGAAGGCTTGCAACCCCGCCCGTACCGACCCTGAGCGCAACCGCCAGCTCGGTCGCCTCAATATGCGCGCATTTCTTTGGTTCATGGCCCTGTTCGCAATCGGCTTCGGCGTGATGGCGGCGTTTACATGGCCGCTCTACGACCTGCTGACGCCGACTTTCGATCTCAAATTTCATCGCGTATCCAATCGGCTCGGCATGTTGACCTTGCTGATCGCCTTCGTGCTGGTAGCGCGCCGGCTCGCACTCGCCGATCGGCAGAGCCTGGGTTACGGGCTGCCGCGAGCGCAATTTTTGCGCGAGACCGCGCTCGGCCTCGCCATCGGCGTCGGCACTATGCTGCCGGTAGCCCTGCTGATGCTCGGGCTCGACCTGCGCGTGCTACGCGATGCTGTGGTGCTCGATGCCGCGACCGTGTTCGGTCTCGTCACGGGTGGGCTCGCGACCGGCCTTGCCGTCGCGCTGATCGAAGAAACTTTTCTGCGCGGCGCTATGCACAGCGGCATCGCACGCGAATCCGGGGCAAAAGTCGCGATTTTTTTGACGGCCGCGCTCTATGCCTCGTTGCACTTCGTGGGTCGCTACCGGATCCCGATCGAGGAGCTCGGTCCCGACAGCGGCCTTAGGCACGTGCTCGGGACACTCGCCGACTTTGCGACGCCGCTCGACATCATCGATGCCTGGCTCGCCCTGTTCGCGGTCGGCGTGCTGCTCGGTATGGTGCGCGCGCTGACCGGCAATATCGCCGCCTGCATCGGACTGCACGCCGGTTGGGTATGGATCATCAGCGTGCTGCGCGAAACCTCGCAGCCGGACGAAAGCAATCGCTGGCGGTTTCTTTTGTCGCAGTTCGATGGCGTGGTCGGCTGGCTGGTGCTGGCGGCGACGCTGCTGATCGGCGTCGTGCTGTACGTGGGCTATTCGCGCCGCGGCAAGGCGCACGACGCTGATTTGCGCGGCGCTTAGTCGGCCCGATCGTCCGCATCGTCAGCGCGTCGAATCAGCGGCGCGATCAGCGCGAGTCGCTCGAGCGGATCATCGAGTTCGAGACAAGACTGCTTGTCGCCGAGCGCCAGCGGCAAAATTTCGATCAGGCGTGCGCCCACCCAATCGGCATCGTCATAGCGCGGCTCGAGACCCGCATACACATCGCCAAGCTCGGGCAGCACGCGACGCAAGAGATCGGCGAGATGCCGATATTCGGGCGGTACGCTCACCACGGCAGGGCTCGAGTGATCCACCCACTCGACCGCGCCGACGTTGAGCCCATCGGCAGCACGCCAGCGACGCAGCACACGAAATCGCCGCTCGCCACGACAGGTGATACCGAGCAGCCCATCCGGCAAAAGATTGAAATCGATGATGCGCGCCGTGGTGCCAAGCTCGGCGAACCCCGGCACCTGCCCCACTTCGGAACCGCCCTGCACCAACACCACGCCAAAACAGCTGCTTTCGCGCATGCAGCGCTTGACCATATCGACGTAGCGGGTCTCGAAGATGCGCAGCGGCAACGGCCCCTGCGGAAAGAGCACAGTGTTCAAAGGAAACAGCGGCAGCTCGGTGCTGTCGGTCATGGATGCGGGCTCAACCCCAGCGTTTCATCAGATCGTGCTCGATATCGAACTGGTCGAGCACCCGCGCCACAATGAAATCGACCAATTCTTCGACCCGAGCCGGTCGATTGTAGAAGCCCGGGTTGGCCGGCAAGATGGTGACGTCGAGTCGCGCCAGTTTGAGCATGTTTTCGAGGTGAATCGCCGAGAACGGCGTCTCGCGCGGCACGATCACGAGATTGCCGCGCTCTTTGATCACCACATCGGCTGCACGCTCGAGCAGATTTTCGCTGGCACCGGTCGCGATGGCCGAAACGGTCGCCATGCTCGCCGGGCAGACCACCATGCGCAGCGGCGCACCCGAGCCACTGGCCACGGGCGAGGTCCACTCCTCGTCACCGAACACCCGCAACTGACCGTCGCGCGCGCCGTAGAGTTGACTGAGATATCGCGTCTGTTCGGCGGTGCGGCCTGGCAATTTGCAGTCGGTCTCCGAGCCCACCACGATCTGCGCCGCCTTGGTGAACATGAGGTAGACCCCATAGTCCGCCTTGATCAGACACTCGACGAGACGCAATCCGTACTGAGCCCCGGAGGCGCCCGTCATGCCCACTGTCACGATGCGTTCATCTTTGCGAGCCATCAGGAGTGCCCCTCTTTCAATCGCGAGCTATTCAGGCGCGCGCTATTCAGGCGCGAGCTTCGAGCGCAGCGAGCAACTTGCCGTGCAGCCCGCCAAAACCGCCGTTCGACATGATCAGCGCGTGATCCCCGGGGCGCAAGCGCTGCGCAAGTTCGCGCGCCAGTGCGTCAACATCGGCAGCAAGATGGCCGCGACTACCGAGCGAGCGCACCACCGCACCGGCATCCCAACCGAGGTCGGGCGGCACATAAAACCAGACTTCATCGGCGAGTGCGAGTGAGCCCGCAAGCCTGTCCTTGTGCACACCGCGCTTCATGGTCGCCGAGCGCGGTTCGAGCACCGCCACGATGCGCTCGCCGCCAACCCTTCGGCGCAAGCCCTCGAGCGTGGTCGCCACCGCCGTCGGATGATGCGCAAAGTCGTCATAGACCCGCACGCCCGCCGCCTGTCCGCGCAACTCCATGCGCCGCTTGATGCCGCGGAATTCACTGAGCGCCGCGCAGGCGACCTCGGGCGGCACGCCGGCGTGTCGCGCAGCCGCAATCGCCGCGAGCGCGTTATCGACATTGTGACCGCCGATCTGCGCCCAGCGCACGCTGCCGATGATCGTATCATCGAGCAGCACCTCGAATTGCGAACCATCGACGGGGGTGGCAAGGCGTGCACTCCAGCGCGCCTGCGGTGCGCCATCACGGCCGAAGGCCTCGCGCGGTGTCCAACAGCCCATCTGCAGCGCCGTCGCCAGGTGCGGGTCGGTCGCGTGATGCACGATCAGCCCTGATGCCGGCACGGTGCGCACGAGATGATGGAATTGTTTTTCGATTGCCGCGACGTCGGCGTAGATATCGGCGTGATCAAACTCCAAATTGTTGAGGATCACCGTGCGCGGTCGGTAATGTACGAACTTGGCGCGCTTGTCAAAGAAAGCGGTGTCGTATTCATCAGCCTCGATCACGAAGAACGGCCGCTCGCCAAGTCGCGCACTGATACCGAAATCGTGCGGCACACCGCCAATGAGAAACCCGGGCGAGAGCCCGGCGAATTCCAGAATCCAGGCGAGCATGCTGGTGGTCGAAGTCTTGCCGTGAGTACCCGCAACCGCCAGCACCCAACGATCGCGCAGCACTTCGCGCGCCAGCCACTCCGGGCCCGACTCGAACGGAATCTGCCGCTCGAGCAGCGCCTCGATCACCGGCGAACCGCGAGTCATGACGTTGCCGACCACCACTACATCGGGCGCGGGCTCGAGCTGTGCAGCGTCAAAACCCTCGACCACATCGATGCCGAGTGCCGCGAGCTGCGTGCTCATCGGCGGATAAACGTTGCGGTCCGATCCTGTCACCCGATGACCTGCGGCTTTGGCGATCGCCGCAATGCCACCCATGAAGGTGCCGCAGATTCCGAGAATATGGACGTGCATGATGCGCGGCAGCCCGAACTCAGGCTGCCGGCGGCGACGACGGTGGCGGCGGTGTAGCGATACCGAGCGCGAGCGTCAAAGAAAACACCAAAAATTCGCCGATCAAAAAAAGCACGATGCACTGAAAGAGCGGGCGCTCGAGCGCCGCGCGCAAGATGCGACCGTTGACATAGGTCAGATAAAGACTGATCACGAACGCGAGCAAGGCCAGCGGTGACGGGGCCATCGGTTGACCCGGCTCGGGAGTGATGGAGGCGATCACCGGCAGACCGATGGGAGCGAACACGCAAGCGACACCGAGCATGGCCGTGGCGGTCTGCGTGAACCGCTCGGGCTTGCCGAACAGACGCAGCAGCAGCGCCAGCCAGGCGAGCGAGATGAGGCCCGAGATCAGCGCCTGCCCGAACACATTGCGCTCCTCGCTCATCAGCCAGCTGCCAAGCCCACCCTGCAGCAGCAACAACAGCGCAAAACAGCCCCAAAGCAGACGCGGCGACGTCGGCAAATCTTCGGGGCCCGCCCGCAGTCGCAGAATGTCGAAAAAAGTTTTTAGCATGCTGGTCAAGCGGACGTTCCCCTGATCGTGGAATTCTTGCATAGTCACGCGATGTCGTCGTCCACCGTGCTGGTCGCGACCCGCACGGCCCTCGAGGACCTCATCGGTCAGCTGGAGGGCGACGCGCTGGGTCTCGATACCGAATTCCTCCGCGAGCGTACCTATCGAGCCGAACTCTGCCTGCTGCAGATCGCCTCGACGCGCGCGGCTTTTTGCGTCGATCCGCTCGCCCTCGAAAATTTAGGGCCCCTGCGTCAGCCATTCACCGCAGCCGGCACCGTGAAGGTTCTGCATGCCGCGCGACAAGACCTCGAGGTGTTGTCACCGGGCGTCGGCGCCATCGCACCTTTGTTCGACACCCAGGTCGCCGCCGCGCTCGCGGGTTTTCCGGCGCAAGTCGGTTACGCCGAACTCGTACGGCGCCTGCTGGGTCACGAACTCCCCAAAGGCGAAACTCGCACCGATTGGTCACGCCGACCGCTCTCTGCCGCACAAGTCGAGTACGCGCTCGCCGATGTCCGTTATTTGCTGCCGCTGCGGGAGGCGCTCGTGACTGAACTCGAGCGACTCGGGCGCAGCGCCTGGCTCGAACAAGACCTGCACGATCTGGTCGACCCGGCACTCGTCGTCGTCGACCCCGAAAAAGCCTGGCAGCGATTCAAAGGCGTGCGCGATTGGGACGCCGGTCGACTGAGCTTGCTCGCAAGCCTTGCAGCCTGGCGCGAGCGGCGCGCCATGTCGCGCAATCGACCGCGCGGCTGGATTCTCGACGACACCGTATTGCGCGAGATCGTGCAAAGCGTGCCGCGCGATCGCACCGCCCTCGCCCGCATCCCGGAGATGCCCGAGGGCGTAGTCAAACATTCGGGCGATGAGCTGCTCGCACTCATTGAAGCCGCAGGCATTATCGATCCACCGCCACCGCTGCCGCGACGCGAGCGACCCGACCCGGTGCTGGTCGCACGCACCAAGCGGCTGAGTCAGGTGGTGCAGGCCGCTGCGCAAGAGCTCGGCATCGCCGCCGAAGTACTGGCGACCCGAAAACTGCTCGAAGAAATCGCCCGCGGCGCCGATGCTGCAGAGACCCTGCACGGCTGGCGCGCAGGCTTGCTCGCACAGCGCTTGGTCGCCGTGCTCTAGCGACCCACAGCGAATTTAGTTGAGCGCGGCTTCGACGCGCTCAGTCACCGACTCGAGCGGCACGTCGGCATCGACACTTTTCAGCAAACCGCGGCCCCGATAAAAATCGATGAGCGGCGCCGTCTGCTCTTCATACACCGCAAGACGCTTGGCGACCGTCGCCTCGGCATCATCCGGACGCTGCATCAGACGCGGCGTTTCGCACTGGCCGTTGCAAGGCGGCGGTGCTGGCACGGGTGCCGTGTGAACATTGAACACGCGACCGCAGTCTTGACAGCTGCGCCGACCGGAGATGCGCTTGACGAGCAGCTGCGGGTCGACGTTGATGAGAACGACCGCGCGCAAGGGTTTGCCGATCTCGCGCAGCAACACATCGAGCCCCTCGGCCTGCGGAATTGTGCGCGGAAAACCATCGAGTATGAATCCGCCCGCGGTATCAGGCGCCCCCAGCCGCTCACGCACCATGCCGAGAATGGTCGCATCGTCGACCAGCTGCCCGGCGTCCATGATCGACTTGGCGCGACGACCGAGTTCGGTGCCGTCGCGTACATGCGCGCGCAGCAGGTCGCCGGTGGAGATCTGCGGGATGCCGTGGCGCTCGACGAGTCGCTGCGCCTGGGTGCCCTTGCCGGACCCGGGAGCCCCTAGGAAAACGATTCTCATGAATCTCTCTGGCATCCCTCCTGTGAGGGCTTCATGGTAACCGCCCGATTCCGGCAGGTCAAACCGTGGGTTATGCTCGCCGCCCATGAAAAAGAGCACCGCAAAGAAACCCGCACCGCGCAACGCTTTTTATGCCCAATCGGGTGGCGTCACCGCCGTCATCAACGCTTCGGCCGCCGGAGTCATCGAGACCGCCGCGCGCTATCCGAAAGTCATCGGCAAGGTCTACGCCGGTCGCCACGGTATTGTCGGCGCCCTCGAAGAAGACTTGATCGATTGCTCCAAGGAAAGCCGGGCGACGATCGCGGGCCTGCGCCACACACCAGCGGGCGCCTTCGGCTCGGCGCGCTTCAAGCTCAAGGGACTCGATAAAAACCGCGCCGAGTACGAGCGCCTCATCGAGATCTTCAAAGCCCACAATATTGGTTACTTTTTCTACAACGGCGGCAACGATTCGATGGATACCGCCCACAAGGTCGCGCAGATGGGCGAGGCGCTTGGCTACCCGATCACCTGCATTGGCGTACCGAAGACCGTCGACAACGATCTGCCCTTCACCGATGCCTGCCCCGGCTTCGGCTCAGTCGCAAAATACGTCGCGATCTCCACGCTCGAAGCCTCGCTCGACGTCGCCTCGATGGCGCGCACCTCGACCAAAGTATTCGTGATGGAAGTCATGGGTCGCCACGCCGGCTGGATCGCCGCTGCGGGCGGCCTCGCCGGCAAGGGCCGCGATGCGCCGCCGCATGTCATTCTGTTTCCGGAAATCGCCTTCGATCGCGAAGCTTTCCTCGCTCGCGTCAAAGAAACCGTCGAGCGCGTCGGCTACTGCGTCATCGTGGTCTCGGAGGGCACCGCCGACGCGGATGGCCGTTTTCTGGCCGATGCGGGCACCAAAGATGCCTTCGGCCATACGCAGTTGGGGGGTGTCGGCCCGGTGGTCGCCAACATGGTGCGCGAGGCGCACGGCTACAAATATCACTGGGCGGTCGCCGACTACCTGCAGCGAGCTGCGCGTCACATCGCCTCGAAAGTCGATGTCGATCAGGCCTATGCCATGGGCCAGGCTGCGGTGGAGCTTGCGGTAAAGGGTCACAACGCCGTGATGCCGATCGTGGTCCGCAAGTCCTCGAACCCCTACCGGTGGACGGTGGGGCACATCGAGCTCGCCAAGGTCGCCAACGTCGAAAAGAAAGTGCCGCGCGACTTCATCACCGCCGACGGTTTTGGCATCACCGAAAAGTGTCGGCGTTATCTGCTGCCGCTGATCGGCGGCGGCGATCCGCCGCCCTACAAAGACGGGATGCCCGTCTACGTCAAACTCAAGGGCGTAGCGGTGCGCAAGAAGCTGCCGCCGTTCAAGGTCTGAAGCGGCGCCCCGCGAGCGGCCGGGGCACCGATCTTGCTGTGCTATATTTCGGCGCCTTTTTGATTACGAATTCTTTCAGGGGGACTACTCACGATGGACGTTAATCTCTGGCTCTGGATCGCCGTGGGCGCCGGGGCAATTGCGGTCATTTACGGCGCGGTTTCGGCCGCCGCGATCAACGCCCTGCCTGCTGGCAATGCACGTATGCAGGAAATCGCCGCCGCTGTGCAGGCGGGTGCCGAGGCCTATCTCAGTCGTCAGTACACGACCATCGCCATCGTCGGCGTTGTCCTCTGCATCGTGCTGGGCCTCGCTCTCGACTGGGTCACCGCGGGCGGCTTTGCCGTCGGTGCCATCCTTTCGGGTCTCGCCGGCTTCATCGGCATGAACGTCTCGGTCCGCGCCAACGTGCGGACCGCAGAAGCGGCGAGCAATGGCCTCAATGCCGCGCTGCAGGTCGCCTTCAAAGGCGGTGCAGTGACCGGCATGCTGGTCGTGGGTCTCGGCCTGCTCGGCGTCGCCGGGTATTACCTTGCCGTACGCGGCATGGTCGGTGACGAACATGCGTTGCGCTCGCTGGTGGGCCTCGCTTTCGGCGGCTCGCTGATCTCCATCTTCGCGCGTCTTGGCGGCGGCATCTTCACCAAGGGTGCGGACGTCGGCGCCGATCTCGTCGGCAAGGTCGAAGCGGGCATCCCCGAAGACGATCCGCGTAACCCCGCGGTCATCGCCGACAACGTCGGTGACAACGTCGGCGACTGCGCCGGCATGGCGGCCGACCTCTTCGAAACCTACGCGGTCACGCTGGTTGCCACCATGTTGCTCGGCGGTCTGATGCTCGCCAGCAGCGACGGTGCCGCGGTGATGTACCCACTCGCCCTCGGCGCAGCGTCCATCGTCGCCTCGATCGTCGGCACCTTCTTCGTGAAGGTCAGCGACGGCGGCAAAATCATGAACGCGCTCTACAAGGGTGTGATCGTCTCGGGCGTCATCTCGGCCATCGCCTTCTGGTTCATCACCGAAGCGCTCATGCCCGACAACTTCATGGGCATGTTCGGCTGTACGCTGATCGGCCTCGCGCTCACCGCAGCGATGATCGTGATCACCGAGTACTACACCGCGACCGAGTACAGCCCGGTGCGCAAGGTGGCCGAGGCCTCACAGACGGGTCACGCCACCAACATGATCGCGGGTCTCGGCGTGTCAATGAAATCAACCGCGCTGCCCGTGCTCGCCGTGTGCGCCGCGATCTGGGGTGCGTACTCGCTCGAGGGACTCTACGGTATCGCGATCGCTGCGACCGCCATGCTGTCGCTGACCGGCATGATCGTGGCGCTCGACGCCTACGGCCCGATCACTGACAACGCCGGCGGCATCGCCGAGATGTCGGGTCTCGACAAAAAGATCCGCAACATCACGGATCCGCTCGACGCAGTGGGCAACACCACCAAGGCGGTCACCAAGGGTTACGCGATCGGCTCGGCCGGTCTCGCGGCACTCGTGCTGTTCGCCGACTACACCCACAAGCTCGAAGACGCGGGCAAACTGGTCGACTTCTCGCTCTCCGATCCGGCGGTAATCATTGGTCTCTTCATCGGCGGTCTCGTGCCCTACCTGTTCGCCGCCATGGCGATGGAAGCCGTGGGTCGCGCGGCAGGCTCGGTGGTGACCGAGGTGCGTCGTCAGTTCCGCGAGATCAAGGGCATCATGGAAGGCACGGCGAAGCCGGACTACTCCAAGGCCGTCGATCTGCTGACCAAGGCCGCGATCAAAGAAATGATCGTGCCCTCGTTGCTGCCGATCCTCGTGCCGGTGGTGGTGGCGTTCGGTCTGAACGCGCTGATGGGCCCGGGTGAAGGCATCAAGGCCCTCGGCGGTCTGCTGATCGGCACCATCGTGACCGGTCTCTTCGTCGCCATCTCGATGTGCACGGGCGGCGGCGCCTGGGATAACGCCAAGAAGTACATCGAAGAAGGCCACTTCGGCGGCAAGGGTTCCGACGCCCACAAGGCGGCGGTCACCGGCGACACCGTGGGCGATCCGTACAAGGACACCGCGGGTCCGGCCATCAACCCGCTCATCAAGATCATCAACATCGTGGCACTGCTGCTGGTGCCGCTGCTCTAAGACAGCAAAACGCGCTCTCGGGCGAAGAAAAGCCCCGGCAAATGCCGGGGCTTTTTTTTGGTGTGCGATCCGCGCAGGTCAGTCGCGCAATCGCTCGAGGGCATCGGCCGCAGATCGACCAAACCGCCGTGCAAGACGGCGAGCAAGATCATGATCGAACGCGCTACCGACCACCCACACGATCTGCCGCGCATCCTCGAGATCGATCGGGCCGCCGGCATGGCATTTCATGGCAACGAAATCTTCCGCACTGACAAATCGCAAACTTCGTCCATGAAAGTCCAAGTGCTTGGCACGGGCAAAGGCGAGGGGATCCATGCCCCGGATTCCGCTCAACAATTCGACGCGATTGTTTGCAGCATCGGTCACCACCAGCATTGCGGCGATCGGATCGTCCGCGTCACCGCGTCGCAGTTCGGTCTGATAACCGCTGGCTCGTAGCCGTTTTGACAATGCATCCAGATGGGACGCGCGGACACCGAGCAGCAAATCGGCGTCGGTCGTGGCGCGAATCACGCCATGGAAAGCAGCAGCCATGGCGCCGATCACGAGATGATCGGCACCGAGGTCATCAAGGATCGCTGCAATATCGATCATCAGCAGCGCCGACTCGCCACCCGCACGCCGCAGCGCGCGACTCATGACGATGCTCGGGTCATGACGGCGCTCGGTTCACAGCGGCGCTCTGCGCTTGCTCGCCAACGCAGGTCGCGGCGCGGGTTCCGCAGATCGACGCGACGCCTCGCCTGCCGTGCGTAGCGCGGCAAGCAAGCGGTTGTGTTCGATAAAGGCCTCGAGTCGCTCGGTCGGTGAACGACGCCGAATGTTTTCGAGCAGCGCGAGTTTCGCGTGGTCGGCGACTTTCGAGGGATTGAGCCGCTGCCCGAGCCTTGGGCTCGGGCCCGGACCCGGTCCCGAGGCCAGGAACACGCCGGCCTCTCGGGCATCGAGTCCCGTCTGCAGAGACAGCGGCAATCGCAGACGGACCGCCACGCGAATCAGCAACTCGACAGTAAGCCCCTCCACCCTGCCGTTGATGATGCGACTCAAGGTTGGCTGCGGCAGCTGCAAGCTCGCTGCCGCCGCGGTTTGGGTTTGCCCCGAAGCGCCGACCGCCCGCGCGATCTGCAAGGCGAGGTCGCTGCGTAGCGCAAGCAGGGTTTGCTGCTCCATTGCCGAACTGGGTGCTGAATTCGAGTTCATAGCGAAAATACTATAACTATCTCGAATTACATATAAACTGGATTGCAGCGTATCGCCTGAAAAACAGCGTATCGCCTAAAAAATCTTGCCGGGCTCGCCGATGCGGGTTCGATAGGCGCCGGGTGGCTCCTGCGGCGAATCGAGATCGCGCGGCGGAATCTTCACGTTGGGGTCGGGAACCAACAGCCGCCAGGCATCGCCAGGGTTGCGGGCGCCCCAGAAGAGGCCACCAAGTCCCGCGGGGATCTGTTTGCGATCAGGGATTTCGTCGGGTTTGCGCCGCCCCCGCACGATGACTTCATCGATATCGGACGGCAGCGCCGTGAACCAGTCACGCGGCGCCATGAAACTGCGCAGCTTGCCGAGCCGCAGATCGAGTGGGCGCGACTCGGCCACTGGGACCTCGGCCAGCGCCGAATCGGCTGCGGTGGCCTCAGCTGCAGGGCGCTCGACCCCAGGCGGGCCGCCCTGCGGCGGGGCGGCCGCCAGCCCCGCGGGCAAGCCCAGAAGCGCTGCCACAAAACAAGCTCTTGAAATGGCCGTTGGGACGGCTAATCTCGCTTTCCATCCCTTCCCGTTTGGAGCACGCCACGTGCGCAAGTTCATTCCTCGTCTTTGCAGTCTGCTTTTGACCGTCACTGTCGTCTGCATGGTGCCGATGGGTCTCGCTGCCGAAAAGGCCGCGACCGCCAAGGCCACACAGTCTTCCAGACTTGCGGCGCC
>JBJTAV010000035.1:0-5493 GCA_046091005.1 Gammaproteobacteria bacterium
TTCGCAGGAGTCCGACATGCCAGTTCAAAAGAGCCGCAAGACGCCGTCCAAGCGCGGCATGCACCGTTCGCACGATCGCCTTGCCAAGCCCGCCCTGTCGGTCGATCCGCAGTCGGGTGAAACGCACTTCCGTCACCGCATCACGCCCGATGGTTTCTATCGTGGCAAGCGCGTGATCGAGAAGCCGGCTGACGAAGAAGTCGCAGGCTGATTGCGCATGGCGGGCCCATCGGCCCGCCCGCTCCCGATGATGGGAGCAAACACCGAATGACCGTCATCGCGCTCGATGTCATGAGCGGCGACTTGGGCGCGCAGGAATGCGTGCCCGCAGCGCTTTGCGCGCTGCAAGACGACCCGCTGCTTGAGCTCAAGCTGGTTGGGCAGCCAGAAATCATCGACGCTCTTTTGAGTGCGGCCGCGCCCGCCGGCGTACTGCGTCGCCGACTGCAAGTCGTGCCGGCAAGCGAAATTATTTTGATGACCGACTCGCCGCGCGAGGCGATCCGGCGCAAGAAAAATTCTTCGATGCGTGTGGCCATCGACCTGGTGCACGAGGCGCGAGCCGATGCCGTGGTCAGCGCGGGAAATACGGGCGCGCTCACGGCGATTGCCCACTTCGTGCTCAAGTGTCTCGCCGAGGTCGAGCGTGCGCCGATCATGTCGGCCGTGCCGAATGCCGCAGGCTATACCCATATCCTTGATCTCGGCGCCAATGTTCGCGCGACGGCGCATCAACTCGAGCAGTTCGCCATCATGGGCGCGATCGTCGCGCGTGATGTGCACGACACGCCGCGGCCGCGCGTCGGTTTGCTCAATATCGGTGCCGAGGAGAGCAAGGGACACGATCTCGTACAAGAGGCGCATGTATTGCTGCGCGCCTGGGCAGACAGCCACCGACATCGCGATTTCGAATACGTCGGTTTCGTCGAGGGCGGCGATATTTTCACCGGCAAAGTCGATGTGGTCGTGACCGATGGCTTCACCGGCAATGTGGCGCTCAAGACCATGGAAGGCGTGGCGGGACTCATCAGCGCTCGACTGCGCAGCGAGTTCACCGCGAATTGGCCTAGCAAACTGGCGGCGATTTTGTCCCGACCCGTGCTCAAGCGCGTCTCGGGCTCGCTCGATCCGCGCCGCTACAACGGCGCCGTCATGGTCGGCCTGCGAAAAGTCGTGGTAAAAAGTCACGGCAGTGCCGATCGAGTGGCGCTCGCGCGCGCCATCGCCATCGCCGCGACGGCGGTGCGCCGTGAGCTCGTCACGCACGTGCAGCAGGCTTTGGAGGCTGACGCGCCGGCTGCGCCGTAGCGCAGCGCAGACTGCGCAACGCGAAGATTTGCGGCCATCGGTCGCGGGGAGAGGGAATGCTCAAATATTCAAGGATCGTCGGTACCGGCAGTCATCTGCCCGAAAAAGTGCTGACCAATGCCGATCTCGAGAAAATGGTCGAGACCTCGGACGAGTGGATTCAGGAGCGCACCGGCATTCGCCAGCGTCGTATCGCCGCGCAGGGTGAAACCACGGTAGATCTCGCGGTGCCGGCAGCGCGCCGCGCCATGCAGGCGGCGGGTGTCGAGCCCGATGAAATCGATCTCATCATTTTTGGTACCTGCACGCCGGACCAGATTTTCCCGAACTGCGGCGCCTTGCTGCAAGATCGACTGGGCCTGCGCAATATTCCGGCGTTTTCGGTCGAGGCCGCCTGCAGCAGTTTCATCTACGCGCTGTCGATCGCCGACAAGTTCGTTCGGTTGGGTGATGCGAAGTGCGCGCTCGTGGTGGGTGCCGAGACGCTCAGTCGCATCGTCGACTGGAGCGATCGCAGCACCGCGATCTTGTTTGGTGACGGCGCCGGCGCGGTAGTTCTCAAGTCCTCCGCCGAGCAGGGTATCATTTCCACGCATCTGCACACCGACGGTTTCTTCAAAGATTTACTGTACTGCCCGGTCGGGCCCTCCAAGGGCTTTCATCAGGACGAGACGGGGCGCATCCCGGCGTTCATTCATATGGCCGGCAACGAGGTGTTCAAGATCGCCGTCAAATATTTGGGTTCGATCGTCGATGAAACGCTCGCGGCGAACGGACTCGACAAGTCGGCGCTCGATTGGCTAGTGCCGCACCAGGCCAATATCCGCATCATTCAGGCGACCGCGAAGAAGCTCGAGATGCCGATGGAGCGCGTGGTGGTAACCGTGCAGGAGCATGGCAATACGTCATCGGCTTCGGTGCCGCTCGCGCTCGATGCCGCGGTACGCGATGGGCGCATCAAGCGCGGCGAACTCGTGCTGCTCGAGGCTTTCGGCGGCGGCTTCACCTGGGGTTCGGCGCTGCTGCGGTTTTGAGATCGGCACGTTGTGCAGGTGCCAAAAAAAACGCCGCGCGATGCGCGGCGTTTTTTTGCCCGAAGGCCGGTCGCTCTTTCGAACAACCGTGATCTTGGTCCCGAAGGATTACTTCGAGATCGAGCGCTTGAACATGCGGTCAAGCTTCTCGTTGGTCGCGTCGCAGCAGGACTGGCTGGCCTGAGCAGCGGCGAGCGCCTGGTTGGCGGTCGACTGCGCTGCGTTCGCGGCCGAAGCGGCCGAAGCGGCGGCACCGTTGGCAGCGTCGGCAGAGCTCTTGGCGGCAGCGACCTGCGACTGCAGGCTCGAGACCTGGGTCTTCAGGCCATCGATCTGGGCCTGCAGGGGCTTGAGGTCGGTGCAGCCGGCGAGGGCGGCAACGGCGACGACGGCGGCCATCTTGACGACGATCGGAGTCTTCATTTTTGGAAATCCTCTTGAGAACAGTGACAGAAAAAAACCTTGGCGGAACCGAGGCCGCCATTCGGTCGACCCCGTACCCGCGAAATTATAACTGCACCAGAACGCGAAAGGGATTGCAAGCGCAGTCAGACTGCAAAAAAGCCCTGCCAGTCAGGGTCTTCAGCGCCGAAACCCCCGTGGCGCCGCTGCGGCGGCGGGTGAATGAATCTTTCGGCGATCAGGGTAGCGGGCGGCATAATAGCCGAAGAAATGTCCTCCTCCCTGCGCGTTCTTTTCGTTCCGGTGAGTGGCCCTAGCGGTATGGGCGAATTTGCCCGGGCGCGTAGCCTTGCGGATGCGCTCAAGGCCCGCTGGCCAGATGTTGAAACGCACTTCGTGTTGCATCGTGAGGCGCCTTACGCACGCAATTTCCATCACCCGGCGACGCTGGTGCCTGCTTCACCCACGCTCTGCACGGCGGAGGTCAAACGGGTGATTGCGCAATTCGCCCCGCAGGTCGTGATCTTTGATAACGCGGGTCGTACCGGCGCATTGCGAGCCGCGCGGCGAAACGGCGCGCGTGTCATCTACGTGAGTTCTCGGGGTCGGCAGCGTTACAAAGCCTTTCGCTTGCGCTGGATGCGCCTGCTCGATGAACACTGGATCTCTTACCCTGCAGTGATCGCTGGGGGTGCAACGCTGCTCGAGCGTTTGAAGTTGAGGCTGCTCGGGCGACCGACACTGCGCTTTCTGGATACCGTGCTGGCGCCTGGGGACGAACCTGCTGCGCAGACTCTGATCGCCGATTTCGGCATGCCCGATGTACTCATCGTGCCGGGCGGCGGCAGTCAGTTTCATGACTCAGCGATGACACCTGCGCACTTTGCGCGCTGGGGCGAGGCGATTGCCGCACATGGCTACAAAGTGGCTTTTGTGGCGGGTCCCGCCTACGCAGAGTCTGCGCACACGAGTGATCGATTTTGCGTGTTGCGCGAGGTGCGTGGTGGTGCCTTGCGCGTGTTGCTCAAACGGTCGCGAATCGTGTTGGTCAATGGCGGCGACACGCTGTTGCAGGCGCTGGCTCTCGGCAAGGCTTGTGTTGCCGTGCCGATCGCCGGTGATCAACCGGCGCGCGTGACTCGCTGCGCCGAACTCGGAGCGGTGCGCGCACCCGCTCCGCAGGCCGATGCCGTGCTGCAAGAATGCCTGGATCTGCTTGAAGATGAGGGATCTCGTTTGGCGCTCGAAGAAAAAGTTCGTGCCGTCGGCTTCGCAGACGCCCTGCCGACGCTGCTCGACAGGATTGGCGAACTCGCTGCAGAGGCTTCGAGAGCAACTGCAGTAGACCAGCGATCCTGATCTGCGGATCATTCGGTGGGCGGTGCCAGCTCGAGAAAAAGTTTCTCGTACTCCGCGTTCATGCGCTCTCGGCCATATGCCGAAAAAGCTTCCAGCTGAGCCGTTGCGCCGAGTCTTTGTGCCAGTGGCTCATCTTGCAGCAAACGCTCTATGACATCGGCGAGGCTCGTCGGGTCTGCATGCTCGCAGAGCAGGCCATTGATGCCATCGCGAATGATTTCCTGGACACCCGGGACGCGGGTGCCAATGACTGCACAGCCCGCAGCCATGCCCTCGATCAGCGCCAGAGGCATGCCTTCGTAGTGCGTGCTGAGCACGGCGATTTTAGTGAGACTCAGGCGTTCCGGAATATTGCGTAACAGTCCACAAAAAACTATTTGATCTTGCAGCTGTAAATCTTTGACTAGTTTTTCGGCCGCTGCGCGATGCCACGCCTTGCCGCCCCCGGCAAAATAAACTGCAGGCCGCAGTCCGCGTTCGTGCAGCATGGCAATGGCGCGGATCAGTGTCAGATGATCTTTCTGTGCGCCGAATCGAGCGACCATCATCAGGGCTGATTCGCGGCTTGCAAAAGCAAGTGGCTCTATTTTTTTGAAAGGCGCAAGATCAATGCCGTTGGCAATGACGGTCGTGCGCTCGGCGGGAAAACCCAGCTCCAACAGGCGTTGTAGTACCCCAGGGCCACAGCCCACGATACGCGCCGTTCGCTGCCCCAGCCATCGTGCCTGCGACAGTCTCCAGCGGGTATAGCGCTCGCGCGTGTTATGCTCGACGTGCACGAGGGTGGGTACGCCCGCGAGTAGTCCGGCGTATCGTCCCCACAGGTGCTCGCTGAAGCCATGCGCGACCAAGACATCGGGTCGATGGCGCAGGCAAAGCTTTCGCAAAGAAATAATCGTCGCAAGATTCGTCCAGCCCGGGACAGTCTCGACCGGCAGTCCTCGCTGTACAAGCTCTTGGATGCGCTCTGGCTTGGTGTGTCGTTTGCGCCGCAGGACAAGCAGCGGTTCAACTTTAGTTCCTGCGAGAGCCGCTTCGACCAGTTGAATGGCAACTTGCGTGGCACCGCCGCTGAAGCCGCCGCTGACGAAATGCAGTACGCGCACCTTGCCAGCAATGTCAGGCGATCGTGTCGCCCGATCCTCAGTGCTTGCCGTCACGAAGGATTTCCCGCGCTGCATTCATGCCAGGCACGCCGGTGACGCCACCGCCCGGGTGTGCGCCGGAGCCACAAAGATAAAGTCCGCGCACGGGCGTGCGGTAGTCGCCGTAACCGAGCGCAGGTCGCGCCGCCCACAGCTGATCGAGACCGAGCGCGCCGTGAAAGATGTCGCCGCCCGCCAAGCCGAGCTTTTGTTCGAGATCGAGCGGCGAGAGCGCCGAGCGGCCG
>JBJTAV010000036.1:0-6594 GCA_046091005.1 Gammaproteobacteria bacterium
GTCGCGGAGGTTCTGGGCGTGAACGATAAGCTGCAACTCGCCGAGCTCGAGGCAGAGAACCGAAAAACCCGCGCTCGCGATCTCATGCTCGCGGGCGTGACGCTCGTTGACCCAGCGCGTATCGATGTACGCGGCACGCTCACCACCGGACGAGATATTTTCATAGACGTGAACGCCGTCTTCGAGGGCAGCGTAACGCTGGGGCATCGTGTGCGCATCGGCCCCCACTGCGTGCTGCGCGATTGCCACATCGCCGACGATGTGCAGGTGAATGCCCACTGCGTCATCGAAGAGGCGAGTGTCGGCGCAGGCTCCATCATCGGACCCTTCGCCAGGCTCCGCCCCGGTGCCAAGCTCGCTGACCAAGTGCACATCGGCAATTTCGTCGAGGTGAAGAATTCTTCGATGGATTCGGGCGCCAAAGCGAATCATCTCGCTTACGTGGGCGACGCCACTGTCGGTGCGCGCGTGAACATTGGCGCCGGTACCATCATTGCCAACTACGACGGCGCGAACAAACACCACACCACGATCGGTGCCGACGCGCACACGGGTTCCAATTCCGTGCTGGTCGCGCCACTCACGGTCGGCGAGGGCGCCACCATCGGCGCCGGCTCCACGGTCAGCAAGGACGTGCCCGCCGGCAAGCTCACCGTCGCCCGCGCCAAACAGATCACGCTCGAAGGCTGGAAGCGACCGCAGAAGAAGCGGTGAAAACCTGCTGCGTTTCGGGCGGGTGTCCCGCCGCCCGAAAAGGGGCAAAATAAGCGCAGTCGCGACCGGGGTCGTGGCGCGCAGGGAGGCGATCCAGAACATGTGCGGAATTGTCGGCGCGATCGCGCAGCGAGATATCGTCCCCATTCTGGTCGAGGGCCTGCGGCGGCTCGAATATCGAGGCTACGACTCGGCGGGTGTCGCCGTGCTCAATGGCTCGGGCGCGCTCAAGCGCGTGCGTACGGTGGGCAAGGTGCAGATGCTGCAGGACGCCATCGACGCCTCCCCGACTAACGGCCCCATCGGCATCGCGCACACTCGCTGGGCGACCCATGGCGTGCCGTCCGAGCGCAATGCGCATCCGCATATTTCGGCGGATGGGCTCGCGATCGTGCACAACGGCATCATCGAAAACCACGAGACCCTGCGTGCCGAGTTGCGTGCTACGGGTTATGACTTCACCTCGGATACCGACACCGAAGTCATCGCGCATCGCATTCATCATCACCTCAAGAGCGGCGTGACGCTTCTGGCTGCCGTCGGCGCCACGGTCAAAGAACTCGAGGGGGCCTACGCGCTCGCGGTGGTCAGTGAATCAGACCCGGAGCGCATCATTCTCGCTCGCGAGGGCTGCCCGGTGGTCATCGGTCTCGGCGAGGACGAGAACTTCGTCGCTTCCGATATCGCGGCACTCTTGCCGCAAACTCGCAGCTTCATATTCCTGGAAGAAGGCGACGTCGCCGAAGTGACGCGCAGCAGTGTGCGCATTACTGATCGTGCGGGCAGCGCGGTCGAGCGCAAGATTCATCAGAGCGAATTGTCGGCGGACGCCGCCGACAAAGGCCAGTACGCGCACTTCATGCTCAAAGAAATCCATGAGCAGCCGCGTGCCGTCGCCGACACCCTGCAAGAGCGCGTCGCTAACGGCCGGCTGCTCGAAGCAGCGTTCGGTCCGGCCGCCAATGAAGTTTTTCGGCGTACCGAGGCCGTGCATATCATTGCTTGCGGCACCAGCTTTCACGCCGGGTCGGTCGCCCGTTACCTCATCGAGCAACTCGCCAATCTGCCCTGCAGTGTCGAGATTGCGAGCGAGTATCGTTATCGCAGCCCTGTAGTACCGCGCAACACGCTGTTCGTCACCATCTCGCAGTCAGGTGAAACCGCCGACACTTTGGCAGCGCTGCGTCTCGCCAAACAGGCGGGCTATCTGTCGTCGCTGGCGATCTGCAATGTCCCCGAAAGCTCGCTGGTGCGCGAATCCGAACTCGTGATGCTGACGCGTGCGGGTCCCGAGATCGGCGTGGCGTCGACCAAGGCTTTCACGACGCAGCTCGCGGCCCTCGGTCTTTTGGTGGTGGCACTCGCCAAGTCGCACGGCGCAACCGCCGAGCAGGAAAAAACGCTGGTCACGCGACTCGTCGAGCTGCCCGGCATGATCGAAAAGACCTTGGCACTCGATCCCATCATTCAGGAATTGGCGCAGCGTTTCGTGCCCAAGCACCACGCGCTTTTCCTTGGTCGCGGCACCATGTACCCGATCGCCATGGAAGGCTCGCTCAAGCTCAAAGAAATTTCCTACATCCACGCCGAGGCGTATGCAGCGGGTGAGCTCAAGCACGGTCCGCTCGCGTTGGTCGACGCCGACATGCCGGTGGTTGCCGTGGCCCCGAACACCGACCTGCTCGAAAAGCTCAAATCGAATCTGCTGGAAGTCCGCGCGCGTGGCGGCGAACTCATCGTCTTTGCCGATCCGGAGTCGGGCATACAGCCTTCCGACGGCGTCACCGTGATCACCATGCCGAAACACGTGAGCTACATCCAGGCCCCCGTTGTCTATACCTTGCCGCTGCAGCTTTTGTCGTACCACGTGGCCACCGCACGCGGCACCGATGTCGACAAGCCGCGCAATCTCGCCAAGTCGGTGACGGTGGAGTAGGCGCGGGAGATAATTTCCGGACGCGTACTAGACTGCTACCGCCTCGAGATCGTAATCATCCGCAGCCGTGATCTTCACGGTGGCAAATTCACCCACGGCGAGTTTGCCGCCGCGCTTGATGCGCACGATGCCGTCGATTTCCGGGGCATCACCGCGCGAGCGTGCGATGGCGACGTTGCCCTCGATGGCGTCGACCAGCACTTGTTCGGTGCGTCCCACGCGTGCTGCGAGTCTTGCGGCGCTGATGCGCTGTGCCACTTCCATGAAGCGCGCAAGCCGCTCTTCCTGGATCTCGGCGGCGACATGTGGCGCGACATCATTGGCGCGCGCACCCTCGACGGGCGAATATTTGAAAGCCCCGACGCGATCGAGTTCAGCGGCTTCGAGCCAATCGAGCAATTCTTTGAACTCGGCTTCGGTTTCGCCGGGAAAGCCGACGATGAACGTGCTGCGCAGCGTGAGCTCCGGGCAGGCGCGCCGCCAAGCGCGGATGCGATCGAGTGTGTTTTCGGCATGGGCCGGACGCTTCATGCGCTTGAGCACGCTCGGGCTGCCGTGCTGGAACGGGATATCGAGATAGGGCAGAACGCGGCCCGCGGCCATCAGCGACATCACTTCATCAACATGCGGATAGGGGTATACGTAGTGCATGCGCACCCAGACCCCAAGACTGCCGAGGCCGCGCGCAAGCTCGATGAAACGTGTCTCGATCTCGCGATCGCCCCAGTTGGCCTTGGCGTAACGCAGATCCGAGCCATAGGCACTGGTGTCCTGCGAAATCACGAGCAGCTCGCGCACACCGGCCTTCACGAGGCGTTCGGCTTCGCGCAGCACGGCATCGATACGCCGACTCGCGAGCTTGCCGCGCAAATCGGGAATGATGCAGAAGCTGCACTTGTTGTTGCAGCCTTCCGAAATTTTGAGATACGCGTAATGCCGCGGCGTGAGCCGGATACCCTGCGGCGGCACGAGATCGACGAAGGGATCATGCTTGGGCGGCAGATGCTGGTGCACGGCCGTGATGACATCGTCGTAGGCGTGTGGTCCCGTTACTTTGAGCACGCGCGGGTGTCGGTCGAGGATGCGCTGCGGATTCGCCCCGAGACAGCCGGTGACGATCACTTTGCCGTTCTGCTCAATCGCTTCGCCGATGGCATCGAGTGATTCGTCGATGGCCGAATCGATGAAGCCACAGGTGTTGACGACCACGACGTCAGCCGAGTCGTAGTCGGGGGCGACCGTATAGCCTTCGGCGCGCAGCTGCGTGAGGATGCGTTCGGCGTCGACCAGTGCTTTGGGGCAGCCGAGGCTGACGAAACCGACTTTGGGGTTCATGCGGGACACGCGTCATTTTACCTGCGTAGCCTTGGGCTTGTCCGCAGTCTGGACGATGGGCCTGCGATGCTTTGGCGACGCATTGCGCTCAGGCTGAATAGTCATCGTGAAATCACTGAACATCGGCATTATCGGCGCCGGCATCGGCGGCCTCGCCGCAGCGCTGTCGCTGCAGCGAGCGGGCTTTCGGCCGCGCGTACTCGAGCAGGCACCCGTGCTCGCCGAAGTGGGCGCGGGCATCTCGCTCAGCCCATCGGCGGCGCATGCGCTCAACTACCTCGGCCTCTCTGAAACGCTGCGTACCAAGGCCTACCACCCCGAAGATCAATGCGTTCGGCATTATGAGGACGCGCGGCCGCTCAGCTGGATCAACCGTGGCCAGTCGCTGATCGACAAATACGGCGAGCGTTACTACCTCATCCATCGCGCCGATTTGCACGATGCATTGGCGGCCGCCGTTCGCGCCAACGACCCGACAGCCATCGAACTCAATCGGCGTTGCCGTCAAGTCCGTCAAAACAACAGCGGTCAAGACAGCAGCGGCGTCGATGTCGAATTTGCCGACGGTAGTCAGCAGCATTTCGATGCGCTGGTGGGAGCCGATGGATCGCGCTCCATCGTGCGCCACGAAATCTTTGGACCTCTGGAACCGCAGTACACCGGCTATATCGCCTGGCGCGGACTCGTGCCGATGTCGCGGGTACCGCCGGACATCCTGCAGCCGCCCTCCGGAGTTTTTTTGGGCCCTGGGCATCTCGTCAACCGTTACCCCGTGCGCGGTGGCGAGCTGCTGAACTTTGTTGCCTTTGCCGAGCGCAAGGCCTGGACGGAAGAGGGCTGGTCGATCCGCTCCACCGTCGAAGAACTGCTGCAAGAATTCACCGGTTGGACACCCTGGGTACTTCGCTTCATGGAGCAAGTGCCACCCGATCAGCTCTATAAATGGGGACTCTTCGACCGCGAGCCCTTGGCCCGCTGGACAGAGGGGCGGGTCACCTTGATGGGCGATGCCGCACATCCGATTCTGCCCTTCCTCGGCCACGGCGCCGTGCTCGCCATCGAAGACGGGCTCGTGCTCGGGCGGGCCATCGCCGCCGCAGCAACAGTCGAAGAGGCCTTTGCCCGCTACGAGGCGGCGCGCCGGGAGCGTGCGGCCTTCGTGGTACTCGAGTCGCGCAAGGCCGGAAAGATGTTCCATGCCGCTGACACCGAGACTTATCACGAGCGCTCCAAGGGCAAGCCTGCGGACGAAGGTATAGGTCTTTTCTCGTACAATCCGGTGACTCAGGTCGTTTGATACCCAGGTCGTTTAATCATGAGCAGCCAACCTGAAACCATGCCGGCGCTCGCGCAGCGAGCCGATGCGTCTTATCTCGACTTCGTCGAGGGCTTTCGCGAATACATCCTCGGCAAAGGCGCCGATTTCGAAGATCGCCTAAACGAAGAATTGCTCGCCGAAGAGCAACGCCGCGGCAAAAAATGGCAGGAACTCGAAGAGATCCGCGCCCATGTTCATGGCTTGCCGCTAGGTCGCCTGCGCGATCGTCTCGCACGCACGCAGCAGGAAATGAAGTGGCACACGCTCAAGCGTTCTTTCGCGGCACAACGCCAATTTTTGACTGAGCAGCTCGCCCACTGGGATGCCCGCGGTCCCGGCCGACTCGAGCTCGACTCGCAGTTCGTCTATCCGCCCTACGTCAATGTGCACTTTCACCTGCAGCCGGCCGGGTACTACAAAGACGAGCTCTCGGGCTATCTCTATCACTACGGCACCAAAGTATTTTTCCGCGGCGACAACGACCACGATGAGTTGCATGCCAAGCTGGTGGCGCGTGTGCCTGCGCCAGCCGATGGCCGCGTCGAACGCGTCCTCGATTTGGCCTGCTCGATCGGTCAGAGCAGCACGGCGTTCAAGCGCCGTTTTCCAGGCGCCGAGGTCACCGGAGTCGATTACTCGGCACCCATGCTGCGCGTTGCGCATCGTCGTGCAGCCATGCTGGGTGACGATGTCACCTTTGCACAGCGTCTGGTCGAGAACACCGGCTATGCCGACGGCCAGTTCGACATCACCTTCGCCTTCATCGTCTTTCACGAATTGCCGCTGCGTATCATCCACGAGACGGTGCGTGAGGCTGCGCGGGTCACCCGCAAGGGTGGCGTCTTTGCGATCTACGACTTCACCGGTACCCGCGACAAATCGCCTTTCCAGCGCTATCACCGCTGGTTCGATGCGCGACACAACGGCGAGCCTTATTCGCACGATTTCTGCGACTGCAATGTGGAAAACATCCTCGCCGATCACGGTTTCAAGGTTGCCGCGGCGCCGGTCGGTCAAAGATCAGGCGGTGCGGGCTACATGTCCAATTGGTTTGCGACTCGTGAGTGACCTGCAAACGCCCGAAGGCGGTACGCCACTCGCCGGACCCGACCCGGTTTATCTGCAAGACCCGGTGCTCGATGCCACGGTCCGCATGGTCGTCGAGCTTGCTGCGCAGGTGTGGGTGGAGCGCGAGCGGCGCATCACGCTTGAAACCGCACTCGAGAGTCGTGGATTATTGACGCGCGAGCAGCTCGAGAGTTTCAAGCCGACAGCAGCGCAGGCGGCGGCT
>JBJTAV010000037.1:0-3766 GCA_046091005.1 Gammaproteobacteria bacterium
AGGTCATCGTGAACTCGGCCGCTCATACGGCAGTCGATAAAGCCGAGACCGAAGTTGAGCTAGCGCGCGTGATCAATGCCACAACGGTGGGCGCTGTGGCGCAGCGCGCGGCGGCTTTGGGCGCGCTGCTCGTGCACTACAGCACCGATTATGTCTATGACGGCAGTGGTCATTCGCCGCGCGATGAGACATCGCCGACCGGGCCGCTCTCGGTGTATGGACGCACCAAGCTCGAGGGCGAGGAGCTCGTGCGGGCGAGTGGCTGTCGGCATGTGATTTTGCGCACGAGCTGGGTGTACGCCGCGCGCGGCAATAACTTCATCAAAACCATGCTGCGTCTGGCCGCAGAGCGCGAGAGCCTCAGCGTCATCGACGATCAAATTGGTGCGCCCACCGGAGCCGACTTGCTCGCCGATGTCACGGCGCTGGTGATCGCCAAAATCACTCAGAATGCCCATTCAAATATCCCCTTGGGGGCCGACCACGGGCGGCATTTTGACGGCACCTATCACTGCGTCGCTGCGGGCGAGACGAGCTGGTTCGACTATGCGCGCTTCGTCATCGATTGGGCGCGCGCCAACGGACAGACTGTGAAGGTGGTGCCCGACGCCATTCGCGCGGTGCCGACCTCGGCCTATCCGACAGCGGCGACACGACCACTGAACTCTCGCTTGTCGACCACCAAGCTGCAAGCGGTGTTTTCTTTGAACCTACCGGATTGGCGGGTGGGGGTTGAGCGTATGCTGCGCGAGACCTGTGGCCAGTGAGATCAAGAACATGACCCGTAAAGGCATTATTTTGGCGGGCGGCTCGGGGACGCGCCTGCACCCGGCAACCCTCGCGGTGAGCAAACAGCTGCTACCGGTCTACGACAAGCCCATGGTGTATTACCCGCTCAGCACGCTGATTCTGGCCGGTATCCGCGATATTCTCGTCATCAGCACGCCGCAAGACACGCCACGTTTCGAGGCACTGCTGGGTGATGGTTCGCGTTGGGGAATCAATCTTTCCTATTGCGTGCAGCCTAGCCCCGACGGGCTGGCGCAGGCTTTCATCCTCGGCCGCAGTTTTGTTGGCCAGAATCCGAGCGCCCTCGTGCTCGGCGACAATATTTTCTACGGCCACGATCTGCAGCATATGGTGCAGCGCGCGAATGCACGCACCGCAGGGGCTACGGTCTTTGCGTACCACGTGCACGATCCCGAGCGTTATGGTGTGGTCGAATTCGACAAGGACCGGCGTGCACTCAGCATCGAAGAAAAGCCCACGGTACCGAAAAGCAGTTATGCGGTCACGGGGCTTTATTTTTACGATGAGCAGGTCTGCGACATCGCAGCTTCGATCAAGCCCTCTGCTCGCGGCGAGCTCGAAATCACGACCGTGAATGCGCGCTATCTCGAACAGCAGCAGCTCAGCGTCGAAATCATGGGACGTGGCTACGCCTGGCTCGATACTGGCACGCACGACAGTCTGCTCGAGGCGGGGCAGTTCATCGCCACACTCGAAAAACGCCAGGGTCTGAAGGTTGCTTGCCCCGAAGAAATCGCCTTTCGGTCCGGCTGGATCACCGCCGCGGAGCTCGAGCGCCAAGCGCAGCCGCTGCTGAAGAACGGCTACGGTCAGTATCTGCTGCAGGTGTTGCGCGAGAAGGTGTTCTGATGGCGTTTACTCGCAAAGCCATCCCGGACGTCGTGCTGTTCGAACCACGTGTCTTCGGTGACGAGCGCGGTTTTTTCTTCGAAAGCTTCAATGAGCGTGAGTTCATCGAGGCTGTGGGTAGCGCCGCGGGTAGTAAGGTATCGTTCGTCCAAGACAACCACTCGCGCTCGCGTCAGGGGGTCCTGCGCGGCTTGCACTATCAGCTGCCACCGCATACTCAGGGGAAGTTGGTTCGCGTGACCGCGGGCGAGGTTTTTGATGTAGCGGTGGACATCCGCAAAGGCTCACCGACCTTTGGTCAGTGGGTGGGCGAGATTCTGTCCGAAAGCAACAAGCGGCAGTTCTGGATTCCGCCGGGTTTTGCCCATGGCTTCGTTACCTTGAGCGACAGCGCAGATTTTTTGTACAAAACGACAGACTTTTACGCGCCCGCCGCCGAGCGCTGCATCATGTGGAACGATCCGCAGATCGGCATCCGCTGGCCGTTGACGGTGGCGCCACAGGTGTCGGCGAAGGACGCGCAGGGCCGGCCGTTTACGCAGGCTGATCTCGTCGACTGACGGAAAGCTCATCCCGACGGTGCTGAAGCCGCCATCCACGTAGAGGATTTCGCCGGTAATGCCGGCTGCGAGGTCCGAACAAAGAAATGCGGCGGCGTTGCCCACATCTTCTTGGGTGACATTACGACGGAGCGGTGCGACCTCGGCAACCCGCGCGAGCATTTTGCGAAAACCGCCGATCCCCGCGGCCGCCAGCGTTTTGATTGGGCCCGCAGAAATCCCATTCACGCGAATGCCTTGCGGGCCAAGATCCGCAGCCAAAAAGCGCACGTTGGCTTCGAGACTCGCTTTGGCGAGCCCCATGACGTTATAGCTCGGGATGGCGCGTACGGCGCCGAGGTAGGAGAGCGTAAGGATCGCGCCCTGTCGCCCTTGCATCAGTGGGGCGGCGCCCCGAGCGAGCGCGGTCAGGCTGTAGCTCGAGACATCGTGTGCCACGGCGAAGGCTTCCCGCGAGGTGCTTTGCGTAAATCCGCCCGCGAGCGCTTCGCGCGGCGCGAAGGCGACGGCGTGGATCACGATATCGAGCTGCCCCCAGTCACGCTGGAGCGTCTCGAACACCGCGTCGATTTGTGCATCGACCGTGACATCGAGCGGCAGGATAATCTTTGAGCCAATGGACGCAGCGAGTGTGTCCACCCGCTCCTTGAGTTTTTCGTTGGCGTAAGTGAAAGCAAGCTCCGCCCCTTCACGATGCATGGTCTCGGCGATACCCCAGGCGATCGATCGGTCACTCGCTACGCCCACAATCAGGGCGCGTTTGCCGCTCAAAAATCCCATGGCTTTACTCCTGAGTGCGGATGATGAGCCGCTGACCGATACGCAGCACGCGGTTGGCGGAGATGTCGTTCCAACGAATGAGCTGCGCGATGCTGACGCCATAGCGCTTTGCAATGCTCGAGAGCGTTTCGCCGCTGCGCACGCGATGCGTGACGCGTTTGCTCCCGCTGGCGCTGGCGCGCGAACCGCTCGTGCCGCTGGCATTCCCTAAGGCATTACCCGAGACGATCAGACGTTCACCGGGCACGATCTTGTCGCCTGGCCGCTTGCCATTGAGCCGCATGAGGGTGCGCGGGTCCATGTTATTGCGACGCGCAATCGCCCAGATCGACTCGCCGCGCCGCACCACATGCACCTCGGGCCGACCGCGCTTCTTGCGCGTGGCGGGCGCTGGGCCATCGACTTGGGCTGCCGCGCGCAGCACTTTGGCGGGTAGCTGGGTGGTCCCCGAGGGCACACGTAAATCCATACCGGGCTCGATCCGCGAATCTTTGAGCCCGTTCAACATGCGGATCGTCATCACATTGGTGTTGTAGCGCGTCGCAAGTTCCGCGAGAGTTTCCGCGCCCTGTACCACATGGTGATTGACGCGCAGCATCTCGTCGGCGGTGAGCTGCGTCACGTTCTGGCTGAAGAGCTCCGCCGAATCCATCGGCAGCAACAGCGCGTGCGGACCTTCGGGCGGCGTCGCCCAGCGGTGAAACGCCGGGTTGAGCTCCGAAAGTTCTTCGTGGCTGAGGCCCGCAAGATCGGCCGCGAGTCGCAAA
>JBJTAV010000038.1:0-4493 GCA_046091005.1 Gammaproteobacteria bacterium
GCGCAAGTCGCGGGTCTCGGCGAAGTCGATCCCGAACAGCTCGATCGATCTTTCCGTGTGTTTTGTGCGCTCGAAGATGTTCAGCGCGATACCGGCGCTCGCGGGCTGGCGGTGCGCTGCTGGCCAGAGATGTTCACCGAATATGGTTGTGCAGCCTGTGGGCCTATGGCGATGATGAACCAAAAGAAAGTGCCGTCGGCTTGCGAGGCCGATGTGAATGGTTCGGTCACCCAACTCATTTTGCAGGAACTTGCCGGCGAGCCCGCATGGATGGCGGACCTCGTCGACATCACGGCCGCCGACGATACGGCGGTGCTTTGGCATTGTGGACTCGCACCGCTATCGATGTGTGATCCCGAGTTCAAACCCGAGGCCACCATCCATACCAATCGTCGGATGCCGCTGCTGCATCAGTTTCCGATCAAGCCGGGTCGTATCACCCTTGCGCGTCTGTCACGCTCGCGCAACGAGCTCAAGCTGGTGATCGCAGGCGCTGAAGTAGTACGCGCACCGATGGCGTTCACCGGTTGCTCGGGTACGGTGCGCTTCGATCGTTCGGCAGCCGAGGTGAGCGCGCGCATTCTCGATGAGGCTTTGGAGCATCATTTTGCGTTGGCCTATGGTGATTATCGCGATGCGCTGCGCGCGCTGGCTGCCCGCTGGAACGTGCCGGTGCTCGAACTCGCATGAGCTCGGCGCTCGATCCATACGTTCCCAACTGGGGGCGCATGGCCGCGGCGCAAGTCGCTGGCGAACTCGTTTTGCAAGACAACGTGCTGCACCTGCCGACCTCGCTCGGCAGTTTGCGATTGTCATTGCACGAGTTCGGTTTGCGCTTGCGCAGTGGCGGCGATGTTCGCGACTACGGAATTCTTTGCGGAGATCTTGAGCCGCTGCCGCTCAAGCTGGACTTTCTCGGCAGCGGCGACCAATCCCAATCGAGACTGCACGCGCGAACGGCGACGGGTGAAGAGCTGCTTGTCAGCATCGGCCATGCACCGTTCAGTTTCGCGCTGTACCGTGATGGTCGTTGCGTGCAGGAGTCTCCGCGCGATGGTCACTTCGTGCGACGTTTTCGTTTGCCACCGCTCGCGCGTCACGATGATCGCTGGCTGTTGACGCTGGAGCTCGGTCCGTCGACGCCGGTGTATGGTCTCGGCGAAAAATCGGGTCGCCTCGACAAGCGCGGTCAATTGCTGCGGTCCTACAATCGGGACGCGCTCGGTCTCAATGCCGAGTGGAGCTACAAGAACGTCCCCTATGCCTGGAGCCCAGACGGTTGGGGCGCGTTTGTCCACACCCCCGCGCCGGTGACGCATGGGGTGGGCTATGGTCCGTGGTCGCAGCGTGCCTACGTGCTCGCCATAGAAGATCCCGAGCTCGATGTATTTCTTTTGACGGCTGCAGACGGCGCCGCGCAACTCGCGCAATACACAGCCCTTACCGGACGCGCGCCGGTACCTCCCGCCTGGAGTCTGGGTGTCATTCTGTCGAAGGCCTACTACAAAGATTCTGCGGAGATTCTCGCGGTGGCTCGCGAGGTACGCGAGCGCGGCATGCCTTGCGAGGTCATCACTTTTGACGGCCGCGCCTGGCAGGACACCGATACTCGCTTTGCCTTTGAGTGGTGTCCCAAGCGCTATCCCGACCCGCGCCCCACCGTCGAGGCCCTGCGGGCGATGGGGTTTAGGATTTGCGTGTGGGAATACCCACTGATCTCCGTGAAGAATCCCTTGTTCGCGGAGCTCGCGAGCAAGGGCTGGTTGCTGCGAGACGTACGCACCGGTGAGGCGTATCGCTACGCCTGGGACCCTGAACCTTTCGGCGCCGTGCTCACCCAGCTGCCCGAGTCGGGTCTACTCGATTTCACTCACCCCGAAGCCTATGCGTGGTGGCGCGATCAGCACCGTGCGCTCTTCGAGCTTGGCGTCGACATGATCAAAGCCGACTTCGGCGAGCAGATCGAAGAGCACATGGTGGCGAGTGACGGTTCGCGTGGTGACGCGCTGCACAATATCTACGCGCTGCTCTACAACCGCTGCGTCTACGAGGCAGCTCAAAGATTTTCCCGTGACGGTGCATTTTTGTTCAGTCGGGCGGGTTGGTCGGGTTCGCAGCGCTATCCGTCGCAGTGGGGCGGTGATCCGCAGGCCGACTGGGGCGGTTTGGCGGGCAATCTGCGCAGTGGGCTCTCTTGGGGGCTGACGGGCGCGCCGTTTTATGCGACTGACGTCGGTGGCTTCTACGGTGATCAGCGCGATCCGGTGCTTTACGTGCGCTGGCTGCAGGCGGCCATTTTTTCGGCGCATCTGCGTCTGCACGGTATTGGTCCCCGCGAACCCTGGAGTTACGGCCCCGAAGCCGAACGGCTGGCGATGCAGGCCGTGGCCTTGCGCGAGCGTCTTCGACCCTATCTGCAGAGCGTCGTCGAAGAATCGAGTCGCAGTGGTCTGCCTGTGCAGCGCCCCATGGCGCTGGCCTGCCCCGAGGATCGTGCCGCGTGGGCCTTCGAGGACCAATTTTTCTTTGGCGAGCGGCTGCTGGTTGCACCCTGCCTCGAGCCCTCTGGCCAAGTCACGGTCTATTTACCGGCGGGCGAGTGGGTCTGGCTCGATAACGGCCAGCGAATCGAGGGTGGTCGCAGTCATACGCTCACCCTGCCGCTCGACCGGATCGCTGCGTTCACGCGTTCGGGAATAGGAATTCCCGGTTTCTGAAGCCGTTTGTTGTTGCGTCGACGCGTCAGTTTTTTGAGCTTTTATATAAGAGTTGTAAGACATATTTAGGTTTGTTAGCGTCAGCCTACTGACAGACTAAAAGGGGACTGAAAAGATGTCGATGAGCAAGAAAATCGTCGCAAGTGCCGTGGCCGCCGCCTGTGTCGCCATGGTCCCGCAGACCGTCGTCGCGCAGGACGCCGGCGAGGGTCGTCTCGATGAAATCGTCGTGACCGCGCAGAAGCGCGAACAGCGGTTGCAGGATGTGCCCATTGCGGTTTCCGTGGTCAGCGGCGCACTCGCCGAGGCCTCGGGCAGTTTCAATATCGAAGCGCTGAAGACGCTCGTGCCCTCCCTGAACATCCGCAAGACCAATACCTCGCTCAACCAGTCTTTGTTCTTGCGCGGCGTGGGTACCATCAACTTCGCGATCGCCGCGCAGCCGAGCGTGGCCACGGTGCTCGACGGTGTCGTCTTGTCGTCGGCGGGTGAAGCCTTCGGCGATCTCTACGACATCGAGCGCATCGAAGTTTTGCGCGGCCCGCAGGGCACGCTGTTCGGCAAGAACGCTTCCGCCGGTGTGGTCAACATTGTGTCCAAGCGCCCCGGCGACACAACGGGCGGCTACATCGATGTCGGTTGGTACGAAGACAACGAGTTGCGCGTGAAGGGCGCGATCGACATGCCGATCTCCGACTCGCTCCGTTCGCGCACGACCGTGACCTACGGCAAATTCGACGGCTACATCAGCAACATCTCGACCACGGCCGCCGGTGGCGACCTGAACGGCTATGACCGCAAAGGCATTCGCACGGTGTGGGAAATCGGCAGCGAAGGAAATCTTTGGACCTTCACCGGCGACTATCGCAAGTCGGACGACAACTGCTGCGTCGAGATCATCGGCAATGCGCCGACCGGCGCAAACGCTGCCGCCTACACCTCGCTTTACAGCGGCATCGTGCCGCTGGGCGACAAGACGCGGCAGGTCAAGCAGGACTTGCAGATGCGTTCGACCGAAGAGGCTTGGGGTCTCTCCCTGCAGGGTGACATCGATACCGCCCTGGGGTCTTTGACCAGCATCACGGCGTATCGCACCTGGGATGCGACCGAATATCGCGAAGGCGACTGGATCGATCAGGCAGCACCGTATGTCGGCAATGCCTTCGCGCAGTTGCATGACTTCGGTCCGCAGACGACCAAGACCTTCTCGCAGGAACTGCGTCTTGCCTCGAGTGGCGACGGCGCATTCAATTATGTTGCGGGTGTTTATTACTCGAACACCGAGTCAGAGCGTTTCTTCCAGCGCAACATCTTCAACTGCACTGCGAGTACGTTGGCGATCGACGCCACCGGACAGCGCCCGTGCCGCGCGGGTTCATCGACCTACGTCAGCACCTTCTCGAACGCGACCTTCGGTGCCGACTTCAAAAATACGGCGGTCTTTGCCGACGGTACCTGGAACATCACCGACAGTCTGCGTTTGATCGGCGGTGCGCGCTGGACGCAGGACAAACTGAGCTATTTCCACAACCGCGTGCCCACGCCGTTCGCAGGCCAACCCGGCATTCGTACCGACCTCTCGGGCTTCAAGGGCAGCAACGACTCCGACAATGTGTCGGGGCGCGCGGGTCTGCAGTACGACCTCAACGACGACGTGATGGTCTATGCCTCTTACGCGCGTGGCTACAAGGGTCCGGCGTACAACGTGTTCTTCAACATGACCGTGAACAACACGCCAGTCATCGAGGCCGAGACGGCGGATTCGTATGAGCTGGG
>JBJTAV010000039.1:0-8416 GCA_046091005.1 Gammaproteobacteria bacterium
CCTCTCGATTCGGTCAAACGGAGATAACTCTCTGCACGGGCTAAGAGATTCTGTCCACGATCAGGATTGCTCGACTCGAAGGCAAGCCACGCGGCTGAGCCGTTAAAACTCACCAGATTGGCAGCGCTGAACGCGTCAACATATTCGTCCTTGCCGATTTCGATCCCCCTTTCGGAAAATCGCAGCGCATCATCAAGTCGGCCGAGCCAAGCTGATCTGACTGAAGAAACCGTCCACCCGAGCCGCAGGGTATTACGTGTGATGCCGAGACCTGCGTCAAGGTTCAGCGCGATCGTGTCAACGGTCGTCCCTTCGACTGCGTAGGCGATCTCCTTGCGCGCCTGCAACAACTTGAATTCCAGACCAGCGAGGGTGCGCAGCGAACTCGCCTTGGCGCGCAACGCGGGTCGATGACCGGGGCGAACGGCAAGCAGTCGATCGGCGACGTCAATGCCTTCTTCGAGCAGGGCTCTGGCCTCGGTTATCGAGCCGCCGGTGCCTTGAATAGCTTCTGCCAGCAACCACGTTGTCCGCGCGTGATTCGACGCTGCACTCAAACTTTTGAGTTCCAGCGAACCAAGGTCGCGATAAATTTCCAATGCTCGCCGCAGACTCGGTTGGGCGGCCAAAAGTTCGTCATTGCGAAGCTGAGCGAAGCCCGTTGACTGGAACAACTCGCCTTGCAGCGCTCGAACCGTCGGCGGGGTCTTGCCCTTCTCGATGATCGGTCGCAGATTATCGAGCGCGCGCAAGCCCAAGGCGACCGCAGCGCCCTGGTCCGCTCGATTGGAAAAACGTTGAACTTTGAAGAGGTCTATCGTTGCACTCGCAATGACCGCTGCGTCACTGCGATCACCGTCTTTGATCGCCGACTCGATGAGGGTAGCCGCAAGGTCGAGATACCGATCAGCCTCGGGAGTGCGCCCCGCGGTTCGCAAGACCCGGGAATACTGCGCATGCGCGATCGCGCTGTTGCGCCGAGCGGAAGCGTTCTGTGCCTCGGGCGGCAGTGCGTCGTAATAGTCGACGGCGCGCTTGGCGAGCCCGGCGAGTACATCGGCGCGACCGATCGGCTCCATCTCGGTATAAAAATCATCGAGGATGAAATCGACGAGACGCTCGGCTTCGTCGCGAGAGCGTTGCGAGATCTGTTCAGCGCGCGTCGCGCGATTGGCACTGTAGATACCGTAGGCGGCGCTGACGATCGCCACCAGTGCCAACACAGCGCAACCTGCGGCGATTTTTCGCGCCCGCAGCAGCGCGGCTCGGGTCGCGCGCTCGTGTTCACGCTGCGCGGCAAGCTTATGCTCGGCTTCCTCGCGAGCCTCGCGCTCGAGCCGCTCCGCACGACTCGCCTTGACGACACTGCACAGCACGTCGTGCGTCAGCTCTACCCTGCGTACATCGAGTCGCTCCTCGATGCGCAGTAAACGTCGGTTGACGAGTCTGGCGAGCGCGGTCGCCGCGTCGGGTTGCGCTCCGGCCGTCGCAAAGGCCTTGAGCACACGCTCCTCGGCGATATTCTCCCGGTAGCCGGAGTCGGTGAGCAGCTGATCCTCGATGATCTTGCGCAGCGCCACCGGCTGATCGGCGAGCGCACGTTGATAAAACTCGCCGAGGATGGTGGCGTTCGAGCCAGCGAGCACGTCGATGGAGATCGTCGACTTGCCCCGCGCGATACGTGCATTGTTGAGTTCGCGACAAATCAGCGACAGCAACGAAGGCTCGACCTCGGCATTGCGAAGTTCGTTACCCCCGGCGACAAATCTGACGATCGACTCGGCGACTTCTTGCGTGACCAGCGCTCCCCCAGGCTTGAGCACGGCCTCGAGAGCCTGCTCGCCGGTCATGCGTGCAAGCCGCATGCGGTTCTGGGTGATCGAGGGCATTTCGCTCTTCAGGCCCTCGAGATGCGCGAGATAGTCCTCGCGCAGAGCAATCAGGATTCGATAATCGGCGCGTGCGAAATCGAAGCGCTCGGCAATGCTGTCGTCCGCCTCCATGCGCGTTTCAAGTGCGCGCGGCGGGCGATTTTCGACGAGATCGGCTAAATCAGCGATGAATTCGGCAGCCCGGGCACGACCCGCATCATCAGCTTGGGCCAGCGTGAAGATTTCTTCGAACTGGTCAAAGATCAGTAGCGGAATGACCGGACGACCCGCCGCATCGCGCAACTCATCGTCGCGATGATGCAAAAACTCCCACAGCGACTCACCCTCTTGCGCAGTACCGGGACGAGTCCAGGCACCCGCGGCGGGGGTGGCACGGAACACTGCCTGTTTGATCTGCTCGGCGGGCGACGGCGCGCTGGCGCTGTAATCGACGCGCACATATACGGGACAGTAACCATCAGTGCGCAAACGCGGCACCACACCCGCGTTCAATATAGACGTCTTGCCAAGACCGGATTGACCAAACAGCACCGTCAGCTGCTTGCGCTGCACGCGTCGGGTGAGCTCGCCAATCTCGTTTTCTCGACCAAAGAAATAACGTCGGGTTTGTTCGGTGAAAGAGGCCAAGCCCAACCAGGGCTGTTCGGCATCGACCGTCGTTTCGATCGTGTTTGCCATGGTGCTCATCCTCCAAAGCCCACGGCCAAGAGCCGTCGCAGTCGATCGGCGAAGGCCTCGGCCCCATCGCCGCTCGGCAAGCGCGTGAAATGCGCGGCCTTGAACTTGTCGGGAACCCGTGCCGTGACTTCGACCGTGTCGTCGATGCAAACGGGCAGGATGAATACCGCGCCATCGGCCATGTTGCGTGAGCGATCGATCGCGTAGCTCCATTCGCGACGGAAATACGCTTCGACCCGGCGCTCCGTGTTGGCAGAAACAACCGGGACAAAATAAGCGCAGCGGCCGATGTTGCCCTGAATCTTGCGATCGTAGTCGTCGCCACCCTCAAGCCGATCCATGTCGAACCACACCGTGATGCCCGCCTGATCGAGCGCGGTTTTGAGCCGCTGCACGGCGGCCAGATCTTCTCGCGCGTAGCTGACAAAGACCGCGTTGTCCGGCATCTCGAGAGCGGGGGCCAGAAATCGTGCTGGCTGTGCAGCAGCGAGTGGCGCGGTGAGACTGCCACGATTGCGAGCCGTCCAGCGTCGATGCAATTCAAGTACGAACTCTTCGGCACCCGAATACACCCGAGTACGCAAACTGACCTGCTGCAAAAAACTCATCAGGCGCTCATCACGCAGCGAGTGATCGTCCGCCAGCACCTCGCCGACATCGCGCGGGTCAGATAGCCTACGCCGCTTGGCCATACGCAGAAAGAGCCGTATCAGCCAGTTGGAAAAATTGCTACCAATCAGCAGCAGATGGCTATTTTCGAGCTCGTGAAACAGGCGCTGCGGCGTCAGATGCTCGCTCTGCAGTGCACACATGAACTCGACCGTATCCTCGTCGGAGATCACATAGGTCGGCGAGGCCGACACGCGACCCAGCAAGTGATAGACGAGAGGTCTCGTCATTCTTTGACGATCGACAACGAGATCAGCCACGCGGTTGGGGGCGTAACTGATCACCTCGGTCGAAGGCGTGCCCGCGAATCGGGCCTCGTTGATGGCTTGCTCAAGGTAACCATCGAATGTCGTGGTCACGAAAAGATCGAAATCGGTGATCTCGGCAAGGCGCCGCAAAGCGGGCGGCGGCGCAAAGTTCGCCTCGCGCAAAATCGAGCGCAGCCGGGTATACGGCTCCTCCCGACGACCGCGCGAAGCCACGTGCCAGCACACAACATCATTGAGCGACAAAGGTTGCGGCAGCTGCGAAATGTCGACGTTCAGACGAGTAGCAAGTTTTTCAGCGAGCCAGTCGTGGAAAGCACGCGGTCCGGTTTCGGTCTCGACACGCAACAATTCGGGACCGACGATCGGAATGACCCGTTTCTCCTCGATATAGTTGAGGAGATCATCCCAGGAGTCCTCATCGAGCGAGGAGCGTAAATCCTCGACTTTGAGCGGGTGCGTCACGGGTACCTTCTAGGTGTTGTCTATTGGCCGCGCGAAACGACTCTAAGATACCAAAGCGGCGTCCCCGGATAGTAATTTTCATCGGATCACCGAGATTTTCTTGCGCGCTGCGCCTTCTCTTTCGCCGACGCGCGCTTCTCCGAAGCCGTCTGCGGGCGCGGGCGCCCCCTAGTGCGGGCGTAGGGATTGGAGTCGGTGCGATATTCGACCGCCACCGGCGAGGCGAAGAGATCAAACTCGCGACGGAAAACATTGGCGAGATAGCGCGTGTAGGCCTCGGGCACATGCACGGTCTGATTACCGTGGATGATGATCCGCGGCGGGTTGCGGCCGCCCTGGTGGGCATAGCGCAGCTTGATGCGGCGCCCCCGCACCAGCGGTGGCTGGTGCTGCACCATCGCTCGCTCGAGTGACTTGGTGAGTTTCGAGGTTGGAATTTCGGACATCGCCGCGTCGTAAGCTTTGATGGTGGCCGCTACCAGCTCGCCGACACCCGTGCCGTGTCGCGCTGAAATGAAATGCACCGGCGCGTAGGGGACGAAATCGAGCTTGAGCTCGAGCAGACGGCGAATCTCGTCGCGCTGTTCCATAGGAATGCCGTCCCATTTGTTGACGGCAATGATGAGCGCCCGCCCCCGCTGCAGCGCAAGACCGAGCACGTTGGCATCCTGCTCACCGATGCTGTCGTGCGCATCGACGACGAAGATCACCACATGCGCGGTATCGATGGCCTGCAAAGTTTTGGCCACACTGGCTTTTTCGATATCGTCATCGATCTTGCCGCGCCGTCGGACACCGGCAGTATCGATCAAAGTAAATTCCCGCTCATCGCGGGCAAAGGGCACGAAGATGCTGTCGCGCGTCGTCCCCGGCATGTCGCTCGCGATTACGCGCTCTTCGCCAATCAGTCGATTGACGAGCGTGGACTTGCCGACATTCGGTCGCCCAATGATGGCAATGCGGATGCGACCATCGTTCGGCGCCGACTCGGTAGCGATGACCTCCGGATCGAAATCTTCGAGTACCCGCGACATGAGCTCGCGGCAGCCATCACCGTGCGCCGAGGCGATCGCCATCGGCTCGCCGAGTCCCAAAGAATGAAAGTCTGCGGCGGCGGTCGCGGGATCCAGGCCCTCGGCCTTGTTGACCGCGAGCACCACCTTTTTGCCGGAGCGGCGCAGTTCGCGCACCACCCAGTGATCTTGTGGTGTCAGGCCGCTGCGCGCATCGGCCAGAAAAACGAGTACATCGGCTTCTTCGATGGCGCGCTCGGTCTGCAAACGCATCGGCGTTTCGATACCGGAGGGCTGCTCGACAAGGCCGCCGGTGTCGACCACCACGTAAGGCACAGGCCCGAGCTTGCCGTAGCCATATTGGCGATCACGAGTGACGCCAGGCAGGTCGGCCACGATCGCGTCGCGTGTCCCGGTCAGACGATTGAAGAGCGTCGACTTGCCGACGTTCGGACGACCTACGAGCACAACGACGGGAAGCATGATGACTCCGGCAGGACAGGCGGCGCTATCGCCTGTTGTGCTGCGCTCAGCCCTTGGGACGCAGTGCCGTCACGCGACCTTCATCATCCTGGAAGATGACGAGATCGCCGACCACGAGCGGTGGATTGCTGGTGCGCCCCCCAGTCTTGCTGCGCGCGACGAAGGCACCCGTCGCGGCATCGAGCCAGTGCACATAGCCTTCGAAGTCGGCGACTGCGACCCGCCCCGCAATAATGGCGGGAGCCGAGAGCCTGCGCAGGCGCAGCCCATTTTGTCGCCAGGTCTCGACACCCGTGCGGCGGTTGAGGGCGATCACCTCACCCATGGCGCTGGTCACGACGACGCGCTCGTCATCGATATCGAGCCCGCGATGACTCGAGATGTCGCGCGACCACCAAGCCTGACCGGTATCGAGTGCGAGCATCGAGACGCGACCCTGAAAGCCGGCGACAAAGATATCGCTGCCCGAGATCTTGACTGCAGAGTCGATGTCCACGAGACGCTCGAGTTCGGTACGGCCACGCGCGGGCGACACCAGCTGCTCCCAGAGCACTTCGCCACGCGCGGCATCGACCGCCAGCACCCGACCATTGTCAAAGCCGCTGACGGCCGTGCCACCGGCGATCGCCGGGGCGCCAGTACCGCGCAGCGTCAGGCGCGGAATCTGTTGATCTTCACGCCACAATTCTTTGCCGTCGGCGAGCGCGAGACCGAGCAAGCGACCGGCCACGGTGCGTACGACCACAGCACTCTCGGAAATCGCGGGCGCCGCCAAAACCTCGCCGCCGAGTTTCGCCGACCAGCGACGTGTGCCCGTTGTTTCGTCGAGCGCGAGGAGTTCGCCGTCGGCAGTGCCGACGACGACCAAACCCTGACCCGCGCCCGGACCCCCCGTGAGCTCGGCCCCGGTGCGCGTGCGCCAGATCGTCTTGCCGCTCGCCGCCTGTACGGCGACGACGTCGCCCCCACGACCCGCGAGGAATACCCGATCACCCACCGCAGCGGGCGCGAGACCATCACGCATGACCTCGTCGCCACCGCCCAAAGAAATCGTCCACGCGCGCTGCACGCTCAGCGATTCTTTGAAGTCGACGAGCTCGGCAGGCGGTTCGACGTCTTTGTCCTTGTCGCAGGCCGCGAGGACCGCAAGAACCAAGGCCGCGGCGATCAGCCTGGCGGTCCGACTGACGAGGGTGCTGCGCAACATGCCGTTCTCCATCAGGGCTTGGCCGGGGCAGCGGGCGCCGCGACAGCCGGCGACTTCATGCCGTCGGATTCGAGATCCCAAATTTTGAGGCGCAGGCCCTCGAGATCGACGGTAGCGGGCTTGCCGTCGGCACCCGAGCCCTCGGTCTCGGCTTTGCGCCACGCGGCGAGCGCGCCCGTGCGATCACCCTTCGCATAGAGTGCATCGCCGCGTACCTCATCGAAGCGCGCAGCAAAGCCACCAGGCTCGGCGCCCTGCAAAGTTTTGAGGGCGGCATCGGCATTGTTTTGTGCGATCTGCACGCGCGCGAGGCGCACCCGCGCCACGAGCTGCAGCTGCGGATCGTCGGCGTTTTGCATCACGCGGGTCAGCCGGTCGCTCGCGGGACCGAACTCGCCGGAATCGACATGCACCCGAGCCGCGCGCAGATCGGACTGGTCGGCATAGGCCGACGAGGCGTATTCGGCGCGTAGTTCATCGACAGCCTTGAGGGCCGCGGCGCGATCACCACGCTCCAACGTCTGCAAAATCTGCTGATACGCCGCGCTCGCTTCGACGTAACGTCGCTCTACCCGCGCTTCCCACCAGCGCCAGCCCGCGAGTGCAGCAAGGCCAATGATCACACCGGCCACGAGCCAAGGACCGTTCTCGCGCAGCCATCGCTTGACGCGCTCCCACTGCTCCTGCTCGTTATAAAAATCGTCGATCACGTTTCTCTCCTGATGCTGACGCCGGCCTCAAGGCCGACGCGTTGCAAGCCATGCACCGACCGCGGTGCTGGCGTTGTCGATCGTCACCTCGGCCGGATCGCCGAGACCCTCGCGCAGCGGCTTCATCTGCACCACGCCGCGTGTCAATTCATCGTCACCGAGCACGAGCGCAAGCACCGCGCCACTGCGATCGGCACGCCGAAACTGTGCCTTGAAGTTGCCACCGCCCAAATTGAGCTCGATGCGTCGCGCGGGCAGCTCGCGCCGCAGCGCATCGGCAAGACGCATGGCCGTACGCAACGGCGCCTCACCCTGCGCCACGAGATAGACATCGGCTGCGGCCGCCGCCGGCGCGGTACCCGCCTGCTCGATCAGGGCGACCACACGCTCCACGCCCATCGCAAAACCGATGGCCGGCGTCGCTTCGCCACCGAGCTGCGAAATCAGTCCATCGTAACGGCCGCCTGAGCACACGGCATCTTGTGCGCCGAGCGCATCGGTCACCCACTCGAACACGGTGCGCGAGTAGTAATCGAGACCGCGAACGAGGCGCGGGTTGAGTTCATAGGCGATGTCGAGCGCATCGAGCATCGCGCAAAGCTCGGCGAAGTGGGCTTTCGATTCGGCATCGAGATGCTCGGGCAGCGATGGCGCACCCGCGATCACGGCCTGCATGTCGGGATTCTTGCTGTCGAGGATGCGTAGCGGATTACCCTCGAGACGACGCAGGCTGTCTTCATCGAGCGCAGCCTCGTGCTCACGCAAGTAGGCCGCGAGCTTGGCGCGATAATCGCGACGCGCTTCGGCCGTACCCAAAGAATTGATCTGCAGACGCACGCGGCCAATGCCGAGACGCTGCCAGAACGCCGCCGTCAGCGCGATCAACTCGGCGTCGATGTCGGGACCCGCGAAGCCGACTGCCTCGACATCGATCTGATGAAACTGTCGGAAGCGACCCTTCTGTGGTTTCTCGTGGCGGAACATCGGCCCCACGCACCACAGCTTGTGACGCGCACCGCGTAACAAACCATTC
>JBJTAV010000040.1:0-12361 GCA_046091005.1 Gammaproteobacteria bacterium
CTGTTGTCCTCCGTTCGCCTCTACCTCGCCCGCGAGGCCTTGGGCGCGTTCTTCGTCGGCGTGTCCTCGGGATTCCCGTACGTCATGATCGGCGCCACGCTGACCACGCGTCTCGCGCAGGATGGCATCGACAAGAAAACCATTACGGCGTTTGCGTTGGCCTTTCTCGTCTACAACCTCAAGGTGTTTTGGGCGTGGATCGTCGATAGCGTGCGCTTGCCGCTGATTGGACGCTATGGTCAGCGAGTGTCTTGGCTGTGGTTTGCCGGGCTGCTCGTGATCGCTGCGGTCGTCAATTTGGCGCTCATCGATCCGCGTGCGAGTCTGCAGGCCACGATCATCGCAGCGGTGCTGGTTGGTATCGCCGGTGCGACCTACGATATCGTCATCGACGCTTATCGGATCGAGACGCTGCAGCCGCATCAACTCGGAGTGGGTGCGGGGATGTCGCAGTATGGTTGGCGCATCGGCTCCGCCGCCGCGGGCGCGTTGGCGCTCGTGGTCGCTGCTCGCTCAGGATGGTCGATCGCCTATATGACCTGCGCTGTATTCGCGCTGCCCGCCATGCTCACAGCGCTATGGCTCGGTGAGCCGGCACGGCGCACGGTGAGTGTGCCGCGCAAGGGTATGGCGGAGCTTTGGCAATCGATCGCCGGACCGTTTCGAGAGTTTTTGCGCCGCTCCGGTGCCGGCCTCGTACTCGCCTTCATCCTCGTGCACAAGGTCGGCGATACGCTGGCCAATTTGACCTTGCGCCTGCTGTTCAACGATTTGGGCTACACCAACGACGAGATTGCCGTGTACGACGTGGCGTTCGGCTTCTGGGCTTTTCTCATCGGTATTTTCGTGGGTGGTGTGCTCTACGAACGCCAAGGTTTGAAGCACTCGGTACTACTCGCGCTGTTGTTGATGTGCCTGTCGAACCTGAGTTTTGCGGCGCTTGCGGCCGCGGGGCACAGTAACGTCGGCATGGCAGCGGCGATCGGCTTCGAGAATTTCGCGAGCGGCTACGGCGGTGTCGTACTCGTCGCTTACTTTTCGGCCCTCTGCAATCTGCGCTTCACCGCCACGCAGTACGCGCTGATTTCGGCCGCGGCGAGTGTCGTCGGGCGGTTACTGACCGGCACGACGGCGGGGGGTCTCATCGATGCGATGGGCTACGTGAACTTCTACCTGCTGACAACCCTCGCTGCGGTACCCGGCATTCTGCTGTTCGTGTTGCTGTGGCGGCGAGGTGTGCTCGACGAGGCGCTCGGTACCGCCGATAAGTCTGCAGCGACAGAGGCGCGTGGATGAACAGTCGGTGCGCGGGCACCATCGTCTGCACGCTGCGTGATCTCGAGGCGACGGGCAGTTACGGATTTCGTATCGGCGATGGCGACTGGCCACTCAAAGGTTTTGTACTGCGCCTGACCGACGGCGACTTGCGCGCCTGGGTCAACTCCTGCCCGCATGCTGGGCATCCGCTCGATCTCTCGCCGCATCGTTTCCTGACGCCCGATCGCCAGTTCATCCAATGCTCTTCGCACGGCGCGCTCTTTGATCCGGCGAGTGGCAGCTGTGTGGGCGGTCCCTGTCTTGGCCGCAAACTGCGCCCCTTGGTGGTCACATTGCAAGGCGATGACATCCTGCTGGCGCCGACCCCTGCGGATGTGGACAATGCGCGGCCCCACCGGGTCGCCGAGTCGCCGCAGTGATCGAATCCTTCCTGAAGTTCTTCGTCGTGTTTTTTCTCGTGGTCGAGCCGATCTCGCTCGTCCCCGTATTTGCGACGCTGACCGAGGGTGCGAACGCGGCTTATCGCAAACGCATGGCGATCAAATCGGTGATCGTCGCCGGCATGATCATCATCGGTTTTGCACTGAGTGGTGCTGCGTTCCTCGATGCCATGGGGATCAGCATCGACTCGTTCCGCATCTTCGGCGGTTTGCTGTTGTTTCTGGTCGCACTCGAGATGGTGTTCGCGCGTGAATCCGGAACCCGCACCTCGACGGATGAACAGGCCGAGAGTCGTCGCCGCGCTGACATCTCCGTGTTTCCGCTGGCGTTTCCCTTCATGTCGGGGCCCGGCGCACTCACCACCATTCTGCTGTGGTTCGGACCGGTGTCGGTAGTCGATCAGCCTGCGCTGTTCGCCGCACTGCTGGCGGCCGCTGTGCTGGTGCTGCTTATTTCTTTGGTGATGATGCTGGGTGCAGGACCCTTGATGCGTATTCTCGGTGCAACCGGTACCAACGTCGCCAACCGCCTGCTCGGTGTAGTGCTCGGCGCGCTCGCGGTGCAGTTCATCGTCGACGGCATCCGCGCAAGTTTCGGTATCAGCTGATTCGAATCAACCAACTCGTTCGAACGACAAATCCCATACCCCGTGGCCTAATCTTTGACCGCGGCGCTCGAAGCGGGTGAGGGCACGCCAGTCGGGTCGCGGCATGAAGCCAGCGGTCGCGGCATCCCGGGCAAGATTTTTGAACTGCGCGTCGGCGCCGACGACTTCGAGCATCTGCGCGGCGTAGGGCTCCCAATCGGTGGCGAGCTGCAGGCGTCCACCCGGCGCCACTCTGGAGGCCAGCAAATTCATGAATGCGGGCTGTATCAAGCGCCGTTTGTGATGTCGCTTCTTGTGCCACGGGTCCGGGAACAGAATCAGCACTTCGTCGAGCGAGTCGGGCGCGAGGTAGCGTTCGAGAACCTCGACGGCGTCATGGCAGATCACTCGCAGGTTGGTGAGCTCAGCCTCATGCGCGGCAAGCAGCAAATGCCCGACACCCGCGCGGTGTACTTCGACCCCAATGAAATCGCGCTCCGGGTGCGCGTTGGCGAGGCCGAGCAAGTTATCGCCATTACCGAAGCCGATCTCGAGCGAGCGCGGGGCTTTACGGCCAAACAACAGGTCAAAATCGAGCAGTATGGGTGCTTGGGGCAGGTCGATGCCGTATCTTGGCCACAATTCCGTGAGCGCTCGCTGCTGTGCTGCCGTGATGCGGCCTGCACGTAGGACGAAGCTGCGGATACGGCGTTGCGGCGGTGCGACATCTTCCATCGCCCGCATTATGGCATCAGTTATTCAAGGCACTTGCGCGCCAGCGACCTTGATTCCAAAGTGCAACATACGCAAGCTTCGCGTCGGCAGCCGAGGCTGCCCCCTTTTTCAGTTCGAGGATCCCGTCGTCATGCCTGACCAGTCCCATTCCGAAATCGTCCGTTACCACGCCGCCGGCCGCGAGTTCGCGAGCTACCTCGCCTACGATCCTGCGCGCGAGGGCAAGCGACCGGGTCTGATCGTGCTGCCCGAGTGGTGGGGGCTCAATGATTACCTGCGCCGGCGTGCGCGTGAGCTTGCCGGGCTCGGCTTCGTCGCAATGGCCACCGACGTGTACGGCGATGGCCGCGAAGCCGCGGACTCGACCGAAGCCGGCACGCTCATGAACGGCCTCTTCAGCGATATTCCCGCGCTCGGCGAGCGACTCAAAGCCGCCTACGAGACCTTGCGTGCACACCCGAGGGTCGATCCCGATCGCATTGGTGCGATGGGCTATTGCTTGGGCGGTGCCTTGTCGCTGCACATGGGCCGTATCGGTGTGCCGCTGCGCGGTGTGGCGAGCTTTCATGGTGCGCTTCGGGCAGCGCATCAGGCGCAGAAGGGCGAGTTCAAACCTTCCGTGCTCATCTGTCACGGCGAGGCCGACGGCATGGTGCCCGCCGAAGATCAGGCTGCCTTCCGCAAAGAAATGGAAGAGCTCGGTGTCGACTACGAGTTCCACTCCTATCCCGGTGCGAAGCACGGCTTCACCAATCCCGAAGCCACCGACAAGGGCAAGAAGTACAACCTGCCGCTGGCCTATGACGAGCGTACCGATCGTCAGTCATGGGAAGACATGAAGTCCTTCTGGACCAAAGTTTTTCGCTGAGCGTCCCGGGTCGCGTGCAGCTCGACCTCGAAGAAGCGACGGCTGAGAACATCGCGCCGTTCGGCGAGTTGCTCGCCTTCGGTCGCGGGCGACCCGTGACGCGGACGCGTTTTTATGACGATGCCGTCGAGCTTGCGGAAAAACCGGCATTCGCCTCCGATGCCGATACCTGTCTTTCTTTGGCAAGAGTGCATCCGCGCCCGCTCCAAGTGATCTGGATGGAGCGGCACTTCAAGCACACGCAAGTCTTTCTGCCGCTCAATGCCGTGCCGTGGTGCGCGGTGCTTGCGCCGCCGACGAAGGGTGATCTGCCCGATCTCGCGCAGGCACGTGCTTTTCGCTTTGCGGGCGATTGCGGCTTGCTCATGCATGTCGGCACTTGGCACGAATTTCCGTTTGCACTCGATGCCACGGCCGACATGGTCGTGGTGCTGCGCAACGAGACCAACCGCAATCTCGATGCAGTCAGCGACGGCGAGGCCGTGGGCGAAGATCTCGAGAAGCGCCACATCGCCAAGCGCTTTGGCATGAGTCTCGCTATTCGTCGAAGCGCAGGTGCTTGACGCTCTTGCCGTGACGACGGATGAGGCGCAACGCCTCGATGCCGATGCGGATATGCCGCTGCACGAATTCATTGGTGACCCGATGATCCGAGGCTTCGGTCTTCACGCCCTCGGGGACCATCGGCTGATCGCTGACCAGCAGCAGCGCCCCTGAGGGGATCGAGTTAGCGAAGCCGGCAGCGAAGATCGTCGCGGTTTCCATGTCGATCGCCATGCAGCGCGTCTTGCGCAGATATTCTTTGAACTCGTCGTCGTGCTCCCAGACGCGGCGATTGGTCGTGTAGACCGTCCCGGTCCAGTAATCGCAATTGAGATCGCGGATCATGGTCGACACCGCACGCTGCAGACTGAATGCGGGCAGTGCCGGCACCTCGGGCAGCAGATAGTCGTCGGAGGCACCATCGCCACGAATGGCGGCGATCGGCAGCACCAGATCGCCAATCTGGTTTTTGCGCTTGAGGCCACCGCATTTACCGAGCAGCAGTACCGCTCTTGGCGAGATCGCCGACAGCAAATCCATCACGGTCGCAGCGTTGGCGCTGCCCATGCCGAAGTTGATCATGGTGATGCCGTCGGCGGTGGCGTTGGGCATCGGTCGATCGCGACCGACGATTTCAGCGCCCGTCTCTTGCGCAAACAGCTCGAGGTAGTTGCTGAAGTTGGTCAGCAGCACGAACTTGCCGAAACCCTCCAGCGGAGTTCCGGTGTACCGAGGCAGCCAGTTATCGACGATTTCCTGTTTGGTTTTCATGACGGCGCAAGGTATCACGATCGACCGCGAATATAATCCCGTCGGTTGCAGGGTGATGCCTCGGTCCTATTCGGAGTCAGCATGAGTCAGTCTCGAAGCCGCGTTGCGGTGAGCTTCGATTTTCAGCCGACGCTGACAAGCGGCTTATTGCTCGTGCAGCCCCTTGTTCGCAGCGATTTCGAGGCGCTCTATACCGTGGCCTCAGACCCCCTCATCTGGGAGCAACACCCTGCGCATGATCGCTGGCAGCACGAGGTTTTCAGTGCCCTCTTCGAACGCTTGCTGGCCAGTGGTGGCGGTCTCGTGGTTCGCGAGCGGGCCACCGGCGAGGTGCTGGGCAGTTCCAGTTTTTACGAGTACCACGAGACGGCGCGCGACGTGGTCGTCGGCTATACCTTTTTGGCACGTCGTTGCTGGGGCGGTCTTTTCAATCGGGAGTTGAAATCATTGATGCTGGAACATGCTTTCAAATTCGTTGATCGTGTGTGGTTTCATGTGGCAGTCAACAATTTTCGGTCGCAGCGCGCCATGGACAAAGTCGGTGCGACACTCAGCCATCATGTGGTCCGCGAGAGTGGCGGCGTGACCGCGGAATTCATCCATTACTATATCGACCGACCATCGACTGATTTTGCTGGCGAGAGATCGCGATGAAACTCTGGACATACCGCTTCAAGTTCGCGCTCGATGGCGAGATCTATCGGGCCGAGGCGGCGGTCAGCTTCAAGACCATAGCGTCGCGAGTGTTTCGCGATCGGGAATTACTCGCCCACGACTTCACCGATGTCATGCAACCTGAAGGTTGGCGGAATCATCAACTTTCGTTCACGCTGGCCGATGGGCGCCAGCTCAAGATCGAGTTGGGCTATATCGACTGGTTCCGCATCGGTATCTCGGTTCGTCTCGATGAAGTGTTGATACACGAGAGTCACCCGGGCCGCGTCATCCGCTTTCCGACGGTCGGTAACAAGACTCCTGCCGAGTGGGAGGCCGAGCACCAACGCAACAAGGCCGAGATGGCGCAGGCGTCCGAACAATTTTCGCGCAACAAATACTCCATCGGCGTAGACATTGGAATTGGCGCGCTGTTCTTCATTTTGGTCAAACTGACCGATGATTTACCGCTTTCGGCGCTGGTGACGGCGGGTGCAGGTTTGGCGGTAGTGGTCGCGCAGCGCTTCGTCAAGGTCGATTTACTCGGCGGTCTGGCGATCTTCGGCATCGTGATGCTCTTGATCTCGGCCGGGTTCTCTTGGGTTTTTCAGGACGACTGGGCCGTGAAAATGAAGAGCACTATTTTGGGTGTGCTCGTGGCCACCATCACGCTGGGCGACGCCTTCTTCAACAAGGGGCAATATTTTGGTGTGCGATTGCTGCGCTACATGATGCAGCCGATGGACCCGCAGCGTCTCGCGCTCGGGCTCGGGGTCTTGGGTCTGGTGATGGCTGGCGTCAATTGGGTGTTCGCCGAATACACGAGCCGGGATACTTGGCTCTACTACACGAGCTTCGGCGACTTTTTATTGACCGTGGTACTGATACTCGCCGTGATGCGCTACGCACGCACCGACCGCTAGCGCACCGATCAACCTGAGCGCGGTCAGACCCGCCAGGCTTTTTGCAGCAGCGCGACGACCTTGCGACCGCCTTTCTCGCGTAAATATTGAACGATGAACGCGCGGCAATCGTCGCCAACCTCGGGAGCCAGCGCGATTTTTTCGAGGATGGGGGACATGCCTTCCATCGTCTTGGGCAGCGCGCCGTTCACCACATTGGCGGCTTGAAAAATCAGGCGCTCGGCGCCCGGCAAAAATTTCGTGATCTCGGCAAATTCGAGGCGCAACAATTTTTCGCGGGCGATGTGCAGCAGCGCACCGGTGACCGCAACGGCTTTGTTGACGGGTAGTTCGAGAGCGAAACCGAGCTCACGAGTGAGTTCGTCGATGCCGCCCGCGAGTTGTGCGCGCGCTTCCGAGCCAAGGCCCCAAGCGACGGGCAGAGCCAAGCCTGTCGCCCTCAGGAAATCGCGCCTTTTCATGGAAGATGCCCTCCCGCCGACTTCTTTGGTCGACGTCAGGCAAATATGTTGCTCAAGGAATTGTTAAAAATCCATCAAAATTGTCAACAAATTCGCCCGGCATCCCGCATTCAAGGGATGTTCAACGAACCCTCGATACGGATCACGGTGTCGCCCCCGACCCAGATGTTCTCGCCTTGGCGCTCGATATGGACCAGGCCCCGTCGCTTGAGCACCTGACCCTGCGAGACCGTGAACCGCGTTGGCGCCTGACCCGTACGGATCAGCCAGACGGCGAGACCGGCATTCAGACTGCCGGTGACTGGGTCTTCGGCAACGCCCAGGCCCGGCACGAAAGCCCGCACCTCGAACATCGCCTCGCTGCCCGCGGGCAATGGGCCGATGACGCCGAGTTTGAGCTCGCGGAGCATGCCCATGTCCGGCTGCAGCTTCAGTACCTGCTCGGCCGAGCGCAGCATGACGGCGCACCAACCCGGCCCGTTGTCGACCCACTGGTGCATCAGAATGTCGCTGTGCGAGATGTTCAGGCCCGCCACAATCGTCATCAGCATTTGTTCGTCCAAAATTCCGCTGCGACGCAGTGGCGGTGCGGCAAACGCCAGACGGTCGCCTGCAACGCGGACGCGCACCAGTCCAATCCCGCATTCCTGTACCAGTTCGCCCGAGTTTTGCGGCGAGTTGCCCGCCGCAAGCCATGCGCGTGCGCTGCCCAGAGTCGGGTGTCCGGCGAACGGCAGCTCGCCCCCCGGGGTGAAGATGCGCACGCGGTAATCGGCGCCCTGGGTGCTCGGCCGCATCAGAAAGGTGGTCTCGGAGAGGTTGGTCCAACGCGCAAAGGCTGCCATCTGCACCCATGACAAATCATCGGCGTCATGGACCACTGCGAGCGGGTTGCCGAGAAAGGCCTCTGCCGAAAATACGTCGAGTTGATGGAATTTGTGTTGGGGCGGCATGGTTCTAACCTGAACCGAAAATCTACCGTGATCGCTCCCCGTAATCCGCGACCGGACCTAGCGCCGTCCACCGTGTGAAAATCTCGCGTTTACAGCCGATTGCCATGGACAGCTTCAAGGTGATATAGTGAAATACAACACCAACTCAAGATGGATTCGATCGGAGAAAGCCATGTCAGCAGCTCGCCCCTCGTTTGTTGCCGTTGGACTGATCGCCCTTGCGCTGTCGACCACCGTGGCTGCCGCCGATGAAGTGACGCGCAGCCGATCCTTCAAGGCCGCCGGGATCTCGTCTTTGGCCTTGCGCTCCGGGGTCGGCGAGGTCCGCATCGAGCAGGGCACGGGCGATACACTCGAAGCGCAGGTCACGATCAAACCGAAGCGCACGACCGGTATTTTCAGCTCGCTTCCGGATGTCAAAAATCTCGATATGTCCGCGACCACCCGCGGCGATCAACTCAGTCTCGAGGTCGATGCCAAGAACATCGAAGAGCGCTGGTTGCTGCGGCTGCCAAAGAAAACGCTGTCCGCGGTCGAGGTGAAGGTCGGCGTCGGCGATGTCAAGGTCACTGCACCTGCCAAACGTATCGAGGTCGATCTTGGCGTGGGTGATGCCGACATCGATGTCTCCTCCGGTGCGATCACGCTGCAGGTGGGCACCGGCGATGCGAGCATCCGCACACCGCGAGCCAATGCGGGCACGATCGACGGTAAGACGGGTGTGGGGGGCGTTTCGTTGAAGGGACTCGACGGCACGGTCAAGGGCAGTGCCGTAGGTGGTAGCGTCAGCGGCAAAGGTGCCGGTCAGCAGCCGGTCGAAGCCCGCGTTGGCGTCGGCGATCTGAATATCGTGCTCAGCGACTGAGTCGCGCTGAGCACCACGCTTGCGCCCGGCGATTGAGCGCCATTCGGCTCGTGGTTGCCCGCTGCCCGAGCCTGCTTCTAGAATGCTTCACCCCGCGCGGGCGTAGTTCAATGGTAGAACTGTAGCTTCCCAAGCTACTAACGTGGGTTCGATTCCCATCGCCCGCTCCACTTCCCCTCACGGTCAGATCCAGATGTCCCCAGAGGCTCTCAGACGAAGAGGGCAGAGGGTGGACTGCAGCGGGTTGTTGTGGGATTCCCCGAAGAGCACTGATTGGCAAGTCTGCACGTATCTTTGTGCAACGACGAGCTAATCAGCTCGTTGGCGGATCCTCTTCATTTTTAGTCGCCTGGTCTTTACGTACTCTCGTTAAGAAGTGGTAAAGCAATAAAGCAATGCCTACCGCAACAAGCACCGAGCCACCTCTGACATCGGGTCTGCCAATTGCGATGGCAACTCCGCCAAACGTGAGGATTAGTCCCCCGAGCAGTGTGGGCGAGCTTTTGGGATTAGTCGATTTCGAGCGACCGAACAGCCCAGTTAGCGGTAGTGGCTCGGGCTGGTAATCGACACCGCGCTCGAGTGCAGCGAGCCGCTCCTTATGTCGCGCTTCGATCAACTTCTGTTTTGTTTGTTGGTCGAGGTAAATCCAAACGAGCGGGATCGTTATCACGGAGACTAGGGCAAAGAAATGTACCAAGATTGCTAGTTCACCTGCCATGGCATACTCCTAATGACGTTGCTTAGGGATATTAGACGTAGCAGGGGGCAATCCGGTTTCAAATAGAATTTTGAAACCGACTCGCGCTGCGGTGCGTCTAAGGGTATTTTCCCACACTCTTGATGTCCGATAGAAATGAAACTGACGGGACAGCACCCCATCGGGACCGTGCAGAGTTTCAGAATGTGGTTCGCACCTATTCCAGAACGGTCTTCAACCTCGCGTATGCGATCGTAGGGGATCGTGGAGCAGCAGAGGAGGTTTCGCAAGACGTCTTTCTTCGCATCTGGCAGCACCTAGGAACCTTCAAGGGGCAATCCGTCTTTTCTACGTGGTTGTACGCTATTACCCGCAATACCGCTATTTCCTATCGCCGCAAACTTCTCAGTCGCGGGGCATCTAAGACCTCTGCTTACGATCAAATTTCCGAAGAGTATTCACCCTTTGATGTACAAAGTACAACGGACTTCCTTGAGGAGCGGCTGCTCATTAACGCCATAGCGGAACTTCCGCCTGACATGCAGTCGGTGATTCGCTTGTATTACCTCGAGGAGCAGTCTGTCGATCGCGTTGCGCAAGTGCTGCAGATCCCAAACGGTACAGTCAAGACGCTGCTTCATCGAGCACGACTTCGATTACAGAGCAGATTAGAGAAATATCGTATGGAGAAACTAACATGAATAATGACGACGTACTGGTTCGGTACTTCTCCACCGTCACCCCATCCCCTAATTTCGAGTCCGATTTGTTGCGAATCTCGACGATGGAAGGTTCGTTGGAACGGCAAAAGACGTCGGAATATCGAGTGCTATTTGAAGTCGATCGGGAGATCCAGGTCTTGGCGCGACGCTTTAAACAGCAAGTGCGCGAAAGTTATCTCACACTAGGTGCTGTAGTAATTTCCTCGATAGTTACCTTCAATATTACTTCGTCTGTCTTTCTCGATATGAAGATGTCGCTTACAGAGGTTGCGGAGTCGATCTCAATGATTGCGGATCTATCATTGGCTCTGTGGTTGTTATTGCCATTATTCACGACATTGATCACCGTTACCATAGATCGACGGGGGTCGAAGGAGTTGCCCTAACCCCTATCCGGAGGGATGGTCCCCCGCGCGATGGATAAGCGCGGGAAATGCCGTGCATTCCCAACCAAGGAACAAGAGAACGAGCGAGTTGAGCTGGCTACTAACGTGGGTTCGATTCCCATCGCCCGCTCCACTTCCTCGGTCGATCTAGACTCAGCTCTCTTTCGTGAATCGGAAGACGTCCTCGAAGTCACGCTTGAAGAATCTGGCGATGCGGAACGCTAGCTCGAGGGAAGGTGAGTACTTCTCCTGCTCGATCGCATTGATTGTCTGTCGACTCGCGCCGACCTCATCCGCTAATTCCTGCTGAGACGCTCCGCGTTCCAGACGAAGCTCGCGGATCCGATTTCGGACGCGACCGGTCGCCTTACTCATGACCGGCGGTAGAGAACCAGAGTCGATACACCGCGAGCAATTTCCTGAACTATAAGTATGGTGGACAGCCCGAGCAGGATGCCGGCAGGAGAGACGAAATCAAGCGGCATGTCCTCGCGGAATCGAAAGAGCTCGGTCAGTAGGACATGGAGGATCAACACGTTGCTTCCCGCCAACCCAGCCCAATAGCCAACTTGATCCGATCTACGCTCGATGAAGACGTCCCTTTCATCCAACTCCACCGCGGAAGGATTTAGCAGGAAAAAAAGGCTGAGGATAATGAGCTGTGCGATCGCCGCTATTGCACCAACCGACCCCCAGGTCCAGAGAAGCGTCACAGCGTGTTGGTCGAGGATTGATGGTCCAAAGGATTGCCCCAAGACCGTTACGCCATCTGTCAAGCGCATCCATAGGAAAAAAAGTAGGTAGCCCCAGAGAGCAAGTTCACACCAGGCGCGTTTCTCTCGTGCACTCATGTCCAAAGTCCGATTTGTAAAAGATGTTAGACATTGTAAAGAACGGTATGAAGATGTCAAACATCTTATACATCGCCGAATGACTTTGGACTCGTGGTGACCCCGTATCTATAGCGATTTGGTAACGATGGGGAACGGAATTCTGAAAGATAGAGCGCGGAGTAGGGTTATAGCGCGCCCTGTAATGTGCCCACACTATGAATTGTGAAAGTCGTGAAAGAAATCAACTCTCTTACTCACAGAAATCGTTTTTGTGAGTGCAGATTCTAAGTTCGAGATCGCTCTCTCGAAAAGTCAACGAAAAATATCGTGCGCTGTGATAGTCTCGCTTTGATATTGAGGAAAAGCGAATCAGTCGATAGTGGAGTCTTACCACAGTGACTTCTCAGAGACGCGCAGAGTGATTTCGTAGGGAAATTACAGGTGTTTTTGAATCACATCAAAGATTGCAGCTGCCCTTTCCAAGCTACTAACGTGGGTTCGATTCCCATCGCCCGCTCCATTCATCCACACATCTGATTCGGGGTCTGCCCCATGAAAATCAAAGTGTTCGAATTCTCGACGCCTTATTGGTCATGGAGCTGGAGAGTATCTCCGCAAGACGTCGAACGAGCGCTCGCTCAA
>JBJTAV010000041.1:0-6056 GCA_046091005.1 Gammaproteobacteria bacterium
ATACTTGAATGCGCCCCGCCGGTGCGGTCGACTCCATGCGACTCGCAGCGTTCACTGTCAAACCCCAAAGATCATACGCAAACTTCGTAAAGCCGATCACGCCCGCGACTACTGGCCCCGAGTTGATGCCGATCCGCAAACAGACCCGCGTACTCGCGGATCAGCGAGCGACGGACTCCTTTGGGTTGAGCCTCAACGATCGTCGGGTCTTGGAGCAGCCATCGGCCGAGGAGCAGATAGCCCAAGATCGCAAATCCCCACAGCACATCGCCGACGGCATAAACCGCGCTCTCTAAAATCAGGGCCGACGCAAAATTGAACAACAGGTCACCCAGGACGAACGAGGCGACGATGAGCGCTAGCGGAATGACCGCACGTTGCTTGCCGATATCTCCCAACCGCACGTGGTCGACGAGAACCAGAACCATCAAGAAATCGAACATCGGATATGCCGCTTCGACGAAAGGCCCGTAGGTCTCGCCGTAGTACATTGCAGACGTGTTCTCGCGGAGCACGAAATACCAAAACAGCAGACCGAGACCGAGGCCGATATTGCTGGTATCGGCGAGTCGACGCAGCGGCGTCCAGATTCCTGAACGAACGCGCAAAGTGGCTGAGATTCCGGCCACCAGAAAAACAAAAGATAAAAATTGGACGCTATGGGCAATCAGCGCGTCATCCTTGGCTTCCGTCAGCGTGGAGGCCCGAAACAGGATCGACGCCAAGCTCGCCAAGATGCCCGCGCACGCGAGCAGCACGACCATGGTGGGACGCGGCTGGCGCCTCGCGCGAAATGCCAAGGTCAACATCAGCGCAACGTTGACGAGATGCACGGGCAGATCGATGAAGCGCAGGAGCGGCGCGCCCGGCAATAGATCGAGTGCAAAAAGATTACCGAGCGTTAACAAAACGCCCGCAACGACCAGCAGCGCGGCAAGGATCATGACGAGCTAATGTAATCTGGCTTTCGGCTTAACCGCAAAGAAACGATCGGCCGCGGATGCACCGCGGTCACGGATGAGTGGAGGCTAGGGTCGGAATCGAACCGGCGTAGACGGCTTTGCAGGCCGCTGCATGACCACTCTGCCACCTAGCCGCGCCGATGGACCGAAAAGAGATTGGAGCGGGAAACGAGACTCGAACTCGCGACCCCGACCTTGGCAAGGTCGTGCTCTACCAACTGAGCTATTCCCGCCCGGAACAAGAGGGCGAGATTGTAGTGTCGACCCCCGACAAGTCAAGTTTGACAAAGTCGAAATCAGGCATGGCCGCGCAGGTCAGGCCAGGCCGCGCGCAAATAATCGATCGCCGAGACCAAGGTCAGCACGGCCGCAATCGCCGTCAGGATGACCCCGACTTGATAAGTCGGCAGAAACCAGACGTCCCAGCGAATCAGCATCATCGAGAGTCCGACCATCTGCACAATGGTCTTGATCTTGCCAAGCGGTGACACCGCGACCTTGGTGCGCTTGCCGATCTCGGCCATCCACTCGCGCAGCGCCGAGATCGCGATCTCGCGGCCGATAATGACGATCGCGGGCAGCACCACCACCAAGGTCGGATCGCGGCTGACCAAGAGCACCAGCGCCACCGCAACAATCAGCTTGTCCGCCACGGGATCGAGAAAAGCGCCGAGGCGCGAAGTCTGACCGAGCTTGCGCGCGTAATACCCATCGAGGGTGTCGGTGATGGCCGCAATGGCGAACACGGTCCCTGCCGCCGGGTCTGACCAAGGGAACGGCAGATAGAACAGCACCACCACGATCGGGATCGCGAAGATCCGCAACCAAGTCAGCGTGTTCGGTACCGTGAAGAGCATGTGCGGCAGCGTGGGGTGTGGCGTTACTCGCCGGGATGCAACGCATCATAAAGGTTTTGCGCCAAGGCCGGACCGATGCCGGGGGCGCGCTCGAGATCCATTCGCCCGGCTTTGAGCACGCCCTGCAGACCGCCAAAGTGCTGCAGCAAGGCGCGGCGTTTGGCCGGGCCGAGACCCGGCACGGTCTCGAGGATGGACTCGTTGAATCGCCGCGCGCGTCGCCGCCGGTGGCCGGTAATCGCAAATCGATGCGCTTCGTCTCGCAACTGCTGGATCAACTTCAGGCCGATGGATTGAGCCCCCGGAATCCACGGTGGCCGCTCGCCTTGGGCGGGATGGGCGTTAGCGAAAGGGGCTTGGGGGAAATGGATGCGCTCCTGACCCGCCCGACGATCGACACCCTTGGAGACGCCGATGACCGGCTGCGCGGCGAAGCCCGCCTCGCCCAATACGCTGACAACACCCGCGAGTTGCGCCGGACCACCGTCGATGATGAGCAGGTCAGGCGCAGGGATTTCTCCGGCTGCGATGCGTGCGAAGCGTCGTCCAATGGCCACGCGTAGGGCACCGTAATCATCGCCCGGCGTAATGCCTTCGATATTGAACCGTCGATAGTCTTTTTTGAGCGGGCCCTCGGGCCCAAACACCACGCAGGAAGCCACCGTCCCCTCGCCCTGCATATGGCTGATATCGAAACACTCGAGTCGCTGCGGTGTCGCCGCAAGCCCAAGGTCGATAGCCAGCGCCGCGAGCGCCTCCTCGTGATTTTGCCGACGAGCCTGCCGCATGCGCAGCGCATTCGCCGCATTCTCGCTGGTCATTTCGACCCAGCGCGCAGCGAGTCCGCGTTGCGCACGGCGCACGCGCACGACGTGCCCCGCCTGCGGTGCGAGCGCCTCGGCGAGCGCCTCGGCATCTTCCAGCACGAGATTGGTGTAGATCTCGGGCGGCGCCAATTGCTCCGAGTAGTACTGCATGATGAAAGAGGTCAAAGCCTCGGCAGGTTCGGCGAAACCCGCTTTGGGATAAAACCCGCTGGTCCCGAGACTGCGCCCACCGCGCACCGGCATGACGCTGACCGCGTAGCCGAGCACATCACCCGCAATCGCGAACACATCAGCATCACGCTCGTCATCGGCGGCCACCACCTGCTGCGCCTGCAATGCTTTGAGAGCGGCAATCTGATCGCGAAGCGCCGCTGCGCGCTCGAACTCGAGCCGCAGCGAGGCCTCTTCCATGCGCTGCGCGAGTCGCTGCTGAACTTCATCATTGCGACCCTCCAGAACCTGCACGGCAGATTCGACATCGCGGGCGTACTCGGCTTGCGAGACCAGCCCCACACAGGGCGCCGAGCAGCGACCAATCTGGTGTTGCAGACAGGGTCGGCTGCGATTGGCGAAATAGGTATCGCGACAATTACGTAGTCGAAAAATCTTTTGCAGATAGTGCAGCGATTCGCTGACTGCACCGGCGTTCGGGTAAGGACCAAAGAAACGCCCGGGCAGATTGCGGCTGCCGCGATACACCGCGAGCCGCGGAAAGTCGTGCTCACCCGACAACCAAAGATACGGAAAGCTCTTGTCGTCGCGCAGCACCACGTTGTACTTCGGGTGCAGAGCCTTGATGAGATTGTGCTCGAGCAGCAGCGCCTCGGTCTCGGAGCGTGTCACCGTCACTTCCATTGCGGTGATCTGCGCGACCAGCGCCTGAACCTTCGGGATGATATTCGACGGCAAAAAATAACTGCCGACGCGATCACGCAGGCTCTTCGCCTTGCCTACATAGAGCAGCGAGCCATCAGCGGCAAACATCCGATAGACGCCGGGTCGGCGTGGCAGGCTGCCGACGAATTCTTTGGCGTCAAAGCCGGTGCTCATCAGGCCGCGAGTTGCCGGGCACGCGCCAGCACCGCGTGAAACATCTCGGTCGTGAGCCTGCGGGTCTGCGTGTTGTAGCGGCTGCAATGATAGGAATCGACCAACCAGCGCCCGTCCACGAGGCGGTGCTCGGCGCCGTGCGCAAAGCGCAGGGCGCTGCGCGCCGTGCCCGTGGCATCGAGGATGGCGTCGTGGGCAATTCGCCCCAAAGCCACGAGCACGCGGAGTCGTCGGTGCGCAGCGAGCTCGGCGCGCAGGAACCCGTTGCACTCGCGCGCCTCTGCGGGCGTCGGCTTGTTCTCGGGTGGCAGGCACTTCACTGCATTGGTGATGCGTACGCCCGTAAGCTCCAGACCGTCATCACGCGACCGCGACTCGGGCCGCGAGGCTGCGCCAATCGCATGCAGCGTCGCATAGAGGACGATGCCCGCGTGATCGCCGGTGAACGGGCGCCCAGTTCGATTGGCGCCGTGCATGCCGGGCGCAAGGCCGACGATCAGCCAGCGCGGGTCGGCATCGCCGAAAGCGGGTACGGGCGCCGCGTGATAACCGGGATAACGCCGTCCGGAGTCCTCACGGAATTCGGCCAGCCTCGGGCATTTGCGGCAGCCTGCGTCGAACAATGCTGCATCGAACGGCATAGCGCCCGATTCTACCCGACGGCGAACTGCGCCTCCTCGGTTGAACCCTTCATGGCAGTCACCGACGACTGCCCGCCAGTGACGGTCTGGGTGACGTCATCGAAGTACCCTGCCCCGACTTCACGCTGATGCTTGGTGGCCGTGTAGCCGTCTTTCTCGGCGGCAAACTCGGCGACCTGCAGCGCGACGTAGGCACTCATTTGCGATTCGCGATAACCCTTGGCGAGCGTGAACATCGAGTAGTTGAGCGCATGGAAGCCGGCCAAGGTAATGAACTGGAACTTGTAGCCCATGGCACCGAGTTCGCGCTGGAATTTGGCGATGGTGGCGTCGTCGAGTTTTTTCTTCCAGTTGAATGACGGCGAGCAGTTGTAGGCCAAGAGCTTGCCGGGAAATTGCCGGTGAATCGCCTCGGCGAAATACTTGGCCTCTTCGAGATCGGGCGTGCCGGTCTCGCACCAGAGCAGATCTGCGTAGGGCGCGTACGCGAGACCGCGCGCGATCGACTGCTCCAGCCCCGAGCGGACATGGAAAAACCCTTCGGTAGTGCGGCCTTTGTCGGTGTCGATGAAGGGTCGATCACGCTCGTCGACGTCGGCTGTCAGCAGATTGGCACTCTCGGCATCGGTGCGCGCAACCAATACCGTCGGCACATCGCAGACATCGGCGGCGAGCCGCGCGGCCACGAGCTTGCTGACGGCCTCCTGCGTGGGCACCAGCACTTTGCCACCCATGTGACCGCATTTCTTTGCCGAAGACAGTTGGTCTTCGAAATGCACGCCCGCCGCCCCGGCTTCGATCATGCCCTTCATCAACTCGAAGGCATTGAGCACGCCGCCGAACCCAGCCTCGGCGTCGGCGACGATCGGTTGCAGCCAGTCGATGGAGTCGTTGCCCTCAGCGTGATGCAGCTGATCGGCGCGCAGCAAAGTATTATTGATGCGCTGCACCACCTGCGGCACCGAATTGGCAGGGTACAAAGATTGATCGGGGTACATCTCCCCGGCGAGATTGGCGTCACCGGCCACCTGCCAACCCGACAAATAAATGGCCTTGAGCCCGGCCCGCACCTGCTGCATGGCCTGATTGCCGGTCAAGGCACCTAGCGCGTTCACGAACGGCATGGTCGCCATGTTGCGCCATAACTTTTCGGCACCGAGACGGGCAAGCGAGTGTTCGATGTGCACCGTTCCGCGCAGGCGCACGACATCGGCGGCGCTGTAACCCCGCGTGACACCACGCCAGCGCGGATTTTCCTGCCACTCGCGGTTGAGCTGTTCGGCGGTTTTCAGTTGCATGGTGTGGTCCTCCTTGACCGCAATACGGCAAAACGGCAATACGAAATCTTTGTGGATCAGATCGAAGTCATTCGAGCTCGCGGTAGGCCGCAAGCGTCAGAAACGTGGCGAATTGGGGCGCGGTCGTGATGTCATCGAGCAGCTTTGCCGCGGCCGTAAAGCGACCCGCCTCGAAAGCGACCGCCCCCAGACTGGCGTGAAGACGCGTGCTTTCCTCGGCGAGTATTTGCCGGCAAAGTTCCACCGGGACCTTGCGCCCCTCGCTTAGCTCGCGACCCGGGTGGCGAGCCAACCGCTGGGCCCAAGGTCCCGGTGGAACGTATCCGGCACCTCCGCGCCGCCGAAAGCCCGCGACTCCACGCCAGTCGGGGGGCGGTCGCCGTCGAGGCGGGTCGCTTTACGGCCGCGGCAAAGCTGCTCG
>JBJTAV010000042.1:0-15773 GCA_046091005.1 Gammaproteobacteria bacterium
CACGAGGATGCGATCCGTCGTGGTGTCACGCAGCGCGTTGAAGAATCGGCCGCAGCCCCGCGCATGGCGCCAGCGCTCGGCATGGACACCCTTGGTGTTCTTGCGCAGGTAGAGATAAGCCGCCCAGTCATCATCGCTGACAGCCGCAGGGTCGAGGGGACGTGCGACGTGGGCTTCACCGCCATAGGCGAATTCCAATTCGGGGCGCGTTCCGCAATGAGGGCAATGAATAAGCAGCATGGCCGGCTCAGTGAGCGACCGCCGCCGCGGCGGCTTCGTCGATCAGATGCCCGTCGCGGAAGCGCTCGAGCGTGAACGGCGCGTTGATCGGATGCGGTTCATCGTGGGCCAGCGTCCAGGCGAAGACGTGCGCCGAACCCGGCGTTGCCTTGAAACCGCCCGTCCCCCAACCGCAATTCACATAAAGACCCGGCACAGGTGTTTTACCGATGATCGGCGAGCGATCGGGCGTGACATCGACGATGCCGCCCCAGTTGCGCAGCATGCGCAGCCGGCGAAAGTTCGGAAAGAGCTCGCAGATGGCTTCGAGCGTATGCATGTTGACGTGCAGCGCACCGCGTTGCGTGTAGGAGGTGTAGATGTCGGTACCGGCACCGATGACGAGTTCGCCTTTGTCCGACTGACTGATGTATGCGTGGATGCCGTTCGACATCACCACGCAGGGGAAGATCGGTTTGACGGGCTCCGAGACCAGCGCCTGCAGCGGGAAGCTTTCGAGTGGCACGCGTACGCCGGCCATGCCGAGCACCACGCTGGTGTTGCCGGCAGCCACGACGCCGACTTTGCGCGTGCGGATCAGACCGCGCGAGGTTTCGAGTGCTTCGACGGCGCCGCTTGCATCGCGAGAAATGCCCGTGACCTCGCAGTTTTCGACAATGTCGACGCCGAGCGCATCAGCGGCTCGCGCATAGCCCCAGGCCACGGCATCGTGACGTGCCGTGCCGCCGCGACGTTGCAAGGCAGCGCCCAGCACGGGGTAACGCAGACCGGGGTCGATGTTGAGCGGCGGGCAATAGGCCTGCGCCTCTTCGGGTGTGAGCCACTCGTTGTCGACGCCGTTGCAGCGATTGGCGTGGATGTGTCGCTTGGCGCTCTGCACATCATGCACCGTGTGCGCGAGCATCATCACGCCGCGCGGTGAGTACATGACGTTGTAGTTGAGCACTTGCGACAGATCGGCCCACATCTTGACCGCGTGGTCGTAGAGACGCGCGCTTTCGTCAAACAAATAGTTCGAGCGGATGATGGTGGTATTGCGGCCAGTGTTACCGCCACCTACCCAGCCTTTTTCGAGAACGGCGATACGCGTCAGACCGTGCTCGGCGGCAAGGTAGTACGCCGTGCCCAAACCATGGCCGCCACCGCCGATGATGACGGCGTCGTATTCGGCCTTGGGCTCGGCACGCCGCCACTGTTCGCGCCAGCCGCGGTGCTGACCGAGGCTGTTCCACAGTAAAGACAGGCCTGAAAATCTTTGACGCGGCATCGACGCTCGGCTCCGCTCAGGCGCGCAGGTCGTTGTTGGTCGGATCGTAGGGCGACTCGACCACGACTGTCGCCTGCTTGCGCTCACCGAGAATCTCGATCTGCAGTGCGGTGCCCACGGTCGCAAACTCGGGTTTGACGTAGCCGATGGCGAGGCTCTTTTGCAGCACGTGCCCGTAGGCGCCCGCCGTGGCGCGGCCGACCATGCGGTCATCCGCCGTGAACAGCGGCTCGTTGCCCAGTGGGTCGGCATCGGTCACGCCGTGCACTTCGAGAGTCACGAAGCGATGGGGCACGCCGCTCGCAAGTTGTTTTTCGAGCGCGGCCTTGCCAATGAAATCACCCTTATTCATGCGTACGAAACGATCGAGGCTGGCTTCGAATGGCGTGTAATCGCGGGTCAGATCGCTGCCCCACATTCGATAGGATTTTTCCAGGCGCAAAGATTCCATTGCGCGCATGCCCGCCATGCCGATCCCGTACTCGACGCCCGCGGCAAAGATCGCCTCGAAGAGGTGATGCGCGTATTCGATGGGGAAGTGCAATTCCCAGCCTAGCGAACCGACAAAGTTCACACGCAACAGATAGACATCGGTTGCCATGCCGACCTCGGCCACCTGACCGGTGAGCCACGGGAACGAGGCATTATCGAGCGGCGTATCAGTGAGTTTGGCGAGTACGTCGCGAGCACGTGGACCCGCGAGCACGAAGCAGCCGCGCTGCATCGTGATATTGCTGAGTTGCACCGAGCCATCGGTCGGCAAATGCTTTTGCAGGTAATCACTGTCGTAGCGTTCGGCTGCACCGGCGCTGACGACGTAATAGTCGTTGTCGGCGAGCTTGGTGATGGTGAATTCGCTGCGAATTCCCCCGCGCTGTGTCAGCGCGTGACATAGCGCCATGCGGCCGACTTTGACCGGAACCTTGTTGGCAACCAGCCGGTCGAGCCAGGCCTCGGCACCCGGACCCGTGACGCGGTGTTTGGTGAAGGGCGTCAGATCGATCACGCCGGCGGCGCTGCGCAGTCGACGACATTCGTTGCCGACGTGCTCAAAATAATTGCTGCGCCGGAAGCTCCAGACATCTTCGCGGGCGACGCCTGGCGGCGCGAACCAGTTGGCGCGCTCCCAGCCGTAGCGCTGCCCGAATACGCCGCCCATCGACTTCAGCCGTTCGTAGATCGGACTGGTCTTGAGCGGTCGGCCTTCCGGACGTTCTTCGTCGGGGTAGTGCACCGTAAAAACGTTGCGATAGGTTTCTTCGTTCTTGGTGACCACGAAGCGCTTGCTGGTGTAGGGACCAAAGCGCCGCGGGTCGACGGCGAGCATGTCGATGCCTGGTTCGCCCTCGACGATCCATTCGGCGAGCTGCCAACCGGAGCCGCCCGCGGCAGTGATGCCGAAGCTGTGCCCCTCATTTATCCAAAGATTTCGCAAGCCCCAGGCTGGACCCACCATCGGGCTGCCATCCGGCGTGTAAGAGATCGGTCCGTTGACGATATCTTTGATCCCGCAGTGCTCGAGTGCCGGCACGCGGCGCTGCGCCGCTTCGACATGCGGCAGCAGGCGATCGAGATCGCCTTCGAACAGGTTTTTGCCGAACCATTCGGGAACGCCGTCGGCGAAACGTGCTGGCGCTCCAGCCTCGTAGGGGCCGAGAATCCAGCCCATGCGTTCTTCGCGCAGGTAATAGGATTTGTCCGATTCGCGCAGCACTGCAAGTTCGCGTCCACCGGCCGTGCGATAGGCTTTGAGCTCGGGCGATTCCTCATAAACGATGTACTGATGTTCGACCGGAATCGCCGGCATGTTGAGTCCGAACATGCGGCCCGTCTGTCGCGCGTAGTTGCCGGTGGCGCACACCACATGCTCAGCGATGATCTCGCCGCGCGTGGTCTGCAGCCGCCATTCGCCAGACGCCGTACGCGTGGCTGCGGTGACCTCGGTCTGTTCATAGATTTCGGCGCCGCCTGCACGCGCGCCCTTGCGCAGCGCCATGGTGAGATCGGCGGGGGCGATGTGACCGTCGTCCGGATGGTAAAGCGCGCCAATCACGGGCGGCGTGTCGGCCGTGCCGCCAAGTTCGATCAGCGGCCAGAGTTCTTTGACCTGACTCGGCGTGATCACTTCAAAGGGCACGCCGATGGTGTTCGCCGTGCCGCAATATTTTTGATACTCGTCCATGCGATCGCGGCAGGTGGCGAGGCGCAGGTTGCCGGTGACATGGAAGCTGACATCCTGTCCGGTTTCCGCGGGCAGGCGCTTGTAGAGATCGACCGAATATTTGTGCAGCTGGCCGACGGTGTAGCTCATGTTGAAGAGCGGCAGCAGGCCCGCAGCGTGCCAGGTGGATCCTGCTGTGAGCTCTGATCGCTCGAGCAGTACAACATCGGACCAGCCTTTTTTGGCGAGGTGGTAGAGCGTGCTCACGCCCACCGCGCCGCCCCCGATCACCACGACTCGCGCATGTGTTTTCATGCCGAGAGTGTAGCCTTGAGCGCTCCCGCCACCGATCCAAATGCGACGAGGAGATGCCGGAATTGGACATCCTATCCGAGGCTGCCGCATACTCCGTGGCCAGTGGACGCCGAAGTTTTTCAGGGCAAGCGAACGTACGCGTTTCTGACTCTGCCCAACTATTCCTTGATCGCCTTGGCCAATGCCGTTGAGCCGCTGCGCATGGCCAATCGCGTCGCCAATCGAACGCTCTACGAGTGGCATATCGTCTCTCTGCAGGGCGAGAGCCAAGCGGCGAGCAGCGGTCTGCAGTTGGCACCGACCATGGCACTCGACGATCTCGGCAAGGTCGACATCCTGTTTGTGTGCGGCGGCATCAATGTGCGCGATGCGGTGAGCGCGCCGCTCAGCAAGGCGCTGCGCCGTCGTGCCGAGTCGGGTACGGCATTGGGTGCTCTGTGCACAGGTGGGTATGTGCTCGCACGAGCGGGGCTGCTCAATCGTTACAAAGCGACGATCCATTGGGAAAACGTGCACGCGCTGCGCGAGGAATTTCCGCTGGTCGAGATTCGCACCCAAGTCTTCACCATCGATCGTGATCGCTACACCTGCTCGGGCGGCACGGCGCCGCTCGACCTGATGATCAATTTGATCCAGCAGCAACATGGTCGATCGATTGCGCAGCAAGTGTCTGAGCAATTCGTTCTCGAGCGCGTTCGCGACGATCACGACAGCCAGTATGTACCGCTGCGCGCGCAGCTCGGTTTTACGCATCGCAGCCTGATGAAAGTCGCGCAGCTCATGGAAGAAAACATCGAGCGACCGCTCGCGCTCGATGCAATAGCGCGCGAGACGGGTTTGTCGCGGCGGCAGATCGAGCGGCTGTTTCAGCGCTATCTCAATTGCGTGCCGAAGCGGTATTACATGGACATTCGGCTGCGCCGGGCGCGCGAGCTGCTGCTGCAAACCTCGATGCCGATCATGGAAGTCACGGCCGCCTGCGGATTCCAGTCGCCACCGCACTTTTCGAAGTGCTACCGCCGCCATTTCGGACGACCGCCGAGCGCCGAGCGCCGCAGCCAAAGCGCTGGCGAAGCGCCCTCGCAGGCGCGGGCTGCAGGGTTTCCGGTCATGTCGCCCGTAAGCAAGTAACTGTCGCGAAACGGCCAGTTAAGACCTTGTTCGACGCTTACCATCCGCGGGGTCCAACGGGGCCACGAGGGCTGCAATGACTGACGCCGCAGAAGGTGAATTCGACCTGCGATCGCTCAACAACGAAGAGCTGGTCGAGCAGGTTCATGACGATCTCTACAATGGCATGAAGCCCGAGGTCGAACAGGCCACCCACATCTTTCTCGAGCGAGGATGGGCGCCAGACAAGGTTTTGAACGATGCCCTGGTCGAAGGCATGCGTATCGTCGGCATCGATTTCCGTGACGGCATTTTGTTCGTGCCCGAGGTGCTGCTGGCGGCCAACGCCATGAAGGGCGGCATGGAGATCCTGCGACCGCTGCTCGCCGAGACCGGTGCCGAACCCATCGGCAAGATCGTGATCGGCACGGTCAAAGGCGACATCCACGACATCGGCAAAAACCTGGTCTCGATGATGCTCGAGGGTGCGGGTTTCGAGGTCATCGATCTCGGTATCAACAACCCGGTCGAGAAATATCTTGAAGCACTCGAGAAGCACAACCCGGACATCCTCGGCATGTCGGCGCTGCTGACGACCACGATGCCGTACATGAAAGTCGTGATCGACACGCTCAAACAAAAAAATCTGCGCGAGAAATACATCGTGCTCGTGGGTGGTGCGCCGCTCAACGAAGAGTTTGGCCGGGCGATTGGTGCGGATGCCTACTGTCGTGACGCCGCTATCGCCGTCGAGACCGCGAAGTCGCTGCTGGCAGCGAAGCGCGCTGCCGCGCGCGCGCACTGACGATCGAGTGTGGCGAGCGAGGGCCGCCAGCTCGTGATTGCCTGCGGCGCGCTCGCCCACGAGATCGCTGCGCTGCGCAAGTTGCACGGCTGGCTTGCCCTCGAGGTGCTCTGTCTGCCGCCCGAGTTGCACAACCGCCCCGAGCGTATTGCACCGGCGGTGCGCGAGGCGATCATCCAGCATCGCGACCGATACGCCGAAATCTTTGTCGCTTACGCCGATTGCGGCACGACCGGCGCGCTCGATGCGGTGCTTCGCGAAGAGGGTGTGGAGCGTATCGAGGGTGTGCACTGCTATCAGTTCTTCGCCACTCCCGAAATTTTTGCCGAGCTTGCCGAGGCGGAGCCCGGCAGTTTCTTTTTGACGGATTTTTTGGTGCGGCACTTCGATCGCTTGGTGTTTCGCGGCCTTGGGCTCGACCGCCATCCGCAATTGCAGACTCAGTATTTCGGCAACTACCGTCGGCTCGTGTATCTCGCGCAGCTCGAAGATGCCGACAATGTGCGCGCCGCGCAGGACATCGCCGCGCGCTTGGGGCTTGAATACCACTTTCGGCACACCGGCTATGGCGGTCTCGAACGCAGCCTGCGCCGATTCGCAAACAAGGAGCGCCACTGATGGCGAGTTTGATCATCATTTCCTGGCGGGACATTCCGTCGCAGGTCGTCGTCAAGCGCGGACGCGAGACGTCAAAGATCATGTTGTCGCAGCGTTTTCAGGAGGCCGTCGATCGCGCCGCCATGCGCGCGGGCAAAGGCGGCTCCGACGCCTATATCGCCGAGTGGCAGCGCAGCACTCCCGTGCCTTGCGGTGACGACATGCAGGCCGAGGCCGCAGCGGCTGCGCAGGCGATCGAAGCGCGTTACAGCGATGAGGATCTTGAGAAGCTCATTCGCGCCAAGGGGCTGGCTGCGCCGTCGCCCGCGAGCGACGGCGGCAGCTGACGATGTATCGCATGCGGCTCTGGTCGGTGCGTCACGCGCACGGCCTCAACCAACTTTATCGCTGGCTAGAGAATCTGCTCCTGATGTTGCAGCCGCTACTGCGCGGGTTCAGTGAGCGTCGAGTCGAACGATCGCTCGCGGCCGTCGAACGGCAGGTCAAAGGTTTCATGTTCGACTGTCAGATGTGCGGCCAGTGCGTGCTGAGTTCAACCGGCATGTCCTGCCCCATGAATTGCCCCAAACAATTGCGCAACGGACCCTGTGGGGGTGTCCGCGCCAATGGCCACTGCGAAGTGTTGCCGGAGATGAAGTGCGTCTGGGTTTCGGCCTGGGAAGGCAGTCAGCGTATCCCCGGCGGGGTCGATGCCTTGCGGGGCGTACAGTTTGCGGTCGATCGGCGATTGCAGGGCAGTTCGTCCTGGCTGCGTGCCGTGAACGAGCGTGCGCGCGCGGCGAGCAGCGCCCGACCCGGAGCTGGTCAACCCGGAGCCGGTCAATGAAATTCGGTGACGAGCCGATGCCGGGCGACCCGCTGCCCATCTTGCCGGGCCATGTGTCGCCTGGTCGCTTCGAGCGGGTGCTCCGAGCAGGCGCATTCGCGGTCACGGCGGAGCTCGCGCCCCCCGATTCGGCTGATCCCGAAGAGGTCTATGCCCGCGCCCGAATCTTTGACGGCTATGTCGATGCCATCAACGCGACCGACGGCAGCGGTGCCAACTGTCACATGTCGAGCATGGGCGTCTGTTCGCTGCTGACCCGCGTCGGCTATGCGCCCATCATGCAGATCTCCTGCCGCGATCGAAATCGTATCGGCATCCAGGGCGATATCCTTGGCGCATCCGCCATGGGCGTTTGCAATATTCTTTGTCTCACCGGCGATGGCGTGCAAGCGGGCGATCATCCGCAGGCTAAGCCGGTGTTTGATCTTGATAGCGTGTCGTTGTTGGATCTGGCGCGTACGCTGCGCGATGAGCAGCGCTTTCAGAGCGGGCGCAAGCTCAGCAAAGCGCCGCGCGTTTTTCTCGGCGCTGCCGAGAATCCATCGGCGCTGCCGCACGAGTGGCGGGCGATGCGCCTGATCAAAAAAATCGAAGCGGGCGCGCAGTTCATCCAGACGCAGTACTGCTACGACATGCCCTTGCTGCAATCTTTTTTGCAAAAGCTCGAGGATCTCGGCGCCGCCGATCGGGTGTTCCTGCTGATCGGCGTGGGTCCGCTGCGCTCGGCAAAGGCCGCTGACTGGATGCGGCAGAACGTGCCCGGTATCCATATCCCCGATGCGCTGATCACGCGCCTGCGTGGCGCCGAAGACCCGGCGCGCGAGGGGCGCAACATCTGTATCGAGTTGATTCAACAAGTGCATGCCATGAAGGGCGTGCACGGCGTGCACGTCATGGCTTATCGCCAGGAAGAGTCGGTGGCCGAGGTCATCGATAAATCAGGCGTGCTCGCGGGCCGCGTGCCTTGGTACCCGGGGCGTGATCGTCAGGGCCCGGCGCAAGCGACTACAGCCGATACGACTACAGCCGACAGGGTGGCATCATGACCGATACCGTAATCAGTTCTGCAACCAAAGAAGTCGTGATCGGCTTCAATCGTCCCTTCGTCATCATCGGCGAACGCATCAATCCGACAGGGCGCAAGATCCTCGCCGCCGAGATGGCTGCGGGCAACTATTCGCGCGTCGAGTCCGATGCTCGCGCACAGGTCGAAGCGGGTGCGCATATGCTCGATGTGAATGCGGGCATCCCGCTTGCCGATGAGCCGGCGATTCTCGCCCGTGCCGTGCAGATCGTGCAGTCGATCACCGATGTGCCGCTGTCCATCGACTCATCCATTGTTGCTGCGCTCGAAGCGGGTCTTGCGGTTTACAAGGGCAAGGCGCTCGTCAATTCGGTGACCGGCGAGGAGGAGCGTCTCGAGCAGGTGCTGCCGCTGGTCAAAAAATATGGGGCTGCGGTGGTCGCGATCTCCAACGATGAGACGGGAATTTCCGAGGATCCTGACGTGCGCTTTGCAGTCGCCAAAAAAATCGTCGAGCGTGCTGCCGATTACGGCATCCCGTACAGCGATGTAGTCGTCGACCCGCTCGTCATGCCGATCGGTGCCATCAATCAGGCGGGCGTGCAGGTGATGCGTCTCGTGCGTCGCCTGCGCGACGAGCTCAAGGTGAATACCACCTGCGGGGCGTCGAACGTGAGCTTCGGTTTGCCCAATCGTGATGGCATCAACGCGGCGTTCCTGACCATGGGAATTGCTTCGGGACTGACCTCGGCGATCACCAATCCGCTGCACCTCGAGACGGTAAAGGCCTGCATGGGCGCCGATGTGATGATGGGCCACGACCCGGATTGCACGCGCTGGATTCGCCGGTTCCGCGAGGCCCCGCCTGCGGCCGCGGCAGGCGCTGCCGGGGCACCGGGCACCCCTGAGCAGCCCGCGGCCCGTGGTCGTCGTGAAGGGGGTCTGCGCAGGCGCATGGCCGCCGCATCGACGGAGGGCGGTGGAGGCGGCGCAGCATGAGTGAGGGCGACGCCTGGGTCGTATTCCTGCCCGCGGGCAAGCGTGGACGCTTCGCGCTCGGTACCCCGGTATTGCAGGCTGCGCGCGAACTCGGCGTGGATATCGATTCGGTCTGCGGTGGGCGCGGACTATGTGGCCGCTGTCAGGTGGTGGTCGCCGAGGGCGAGTTCGCCAAGCATGGCGTGCGCTCGGGCGAGGCCAGTGTGTCGGCGCCGGGTGAAGTCGAGGCGCGCAGCGCACGACGCAAAGTTTTGCAGGCGGGGCGGCGACTCTCCTGTCAGGCGCAGCTCTGCAGCGATGTGGTCATCGACGTGCCGCCCTCGAGTCAGGTCCACCGGCAGGTGGTGCGCAAAGCCGCCGATGCTCGCGAGATCGCGCTCGATCCTGTCGTTCGCTTGTTCTACGTCGAAGTGCGTGAACCCGACATGCACGACCCCTCCGGCGATCTGCGGCGATTGCTCGATGCGCTCGCACGCGAGTGGCAGCTCACGGGACTCGGCATCGAGATCGGCCTACTGCGCGATTTGCAGATGACGCTGCGGCAGGGCGAATGGAAGGTCACGGTCGCGGTGCACGGTGGCCGGCAAATCATTGGTCTGTGGCCGGGCCTGCATGAGCGCGCGCTCGGTATGGCGGTCGATGTCGGCTCGACGACTATTGCTGCGCATCTTTGCGATCTCGCCACCGGTGAGGTCGTGGCCTCGGCCGGCATGATGAATCCGCAGATCCGCTTCGGTGAAGATCTCATGAGTCGCGTGTCGTACGCGATGATGAACCCGGGCGGCGCGGTGCAGATGACTGCTGCAGTGCGCACGGCGCTCTCCGAGCTCGCTGCCGAGGTGGCGACGCAGGCGGGTGCGACGGCGCAGGATATCCTTGAGCTGACCTTGGTCGGTAATCCGATCATGCATCACCTGGTGCTTGGTCTCGATCCGACTGAACTCGGTGGTGCACCGTTTGCTCTCGCTATCGATCAGGCGATCGAGCAATCGGCTGCGGCGCTCGGTATCGACGTGCATCCGCAGGCGCGCGTCTACGTGTTGCCATGTATCGCGGGTCATGTGGGTGCGGATACCGCGGGCATGATCTTGGCCGAACGTCCCGACCTCGGTGCGCCGGTGACGCTGCTGGTCGATGTCGGCACCAATGCCGAAATCGTGCTCGGCAATCGCGATCGACTGTTGGCCTGTTCGAGTCCCACCGGGCCTGCGTTCGAGGGCGCGCAGATCAGCTGCGGCCAGCGTGCTGCGCCGGGTGCCATCGAGCGCGTGCGTATCGATCCTGAAACTCTGGAGCCGCGTTTCAAAGTCATCGGTTGTGATCTTTGGTCAGATGATCCGGGCTTCGCGGAAGCTACCCGGGCGACTGGTGTCACCGGCGTGTGTGGTTCCGGCAGTATCGAGGTGATCGCCGAGATGTATCTCGCGGGGGTCATCAATCAGGACGGTGTGGTCGATGGTGCGATGGCGGCGCGCAGCGAGCGTATCGTCGCCAGTGATCGAACATTTTCCTACGTGCTGCACCGCGGTGCGATGACGCTGTCGATCACCCAGACCGACGTGCGTGCCATTCAGCTCGCGAAGGCGGCGCTCTATGCGGGCGTGCGACTTTTGATGGAAGAGCTCGGTGTCGAGCGCGTCGAGCGCATACGGCTCGCGGGCGCTTTTGGCGCGCATATCGATCCGAAGTACGCCATGGTGCTCGGCATGATCCCCGATTGCGATCTCGTCGAGGTCGCTGCAGCCGGCAACTCGGCAGGCACCGGCGCTCGCATCGCGCTGCTCGACGTTAGTTCGCGCGCCACCATCGAAGAGGTGGTGCGTCGGGTCGAGAAGATCGAAACGGCCATCGAACCGCGTTTTCAGGCGCACTTCGTCGAGGCCATGGCGATCCCGCACAAGCGTTTTCCGAACCCCGAGCTCTCCAAGGTGGTGAACTTGCCCGCGCCCAAAGAATCAGCGGCGCAGGCGAGCGCCGCGCGCGGTCGGCGCAGCCGCCGCGTTTAGCCCGTGTCGATCAGTGTTTGCCCAGGAAGGTCAACGCAGCGGTGGTGTAGCCCTCGACGCCACCGCGGACCGCGGGCTCTGGCTGGATCAAAAATAGTGGTGAGTGGTGCGGGGGCGACTTGCTGAGATCGTCGCTCACCGACCCGCCTACCTGAAAGAACACCGTCGGAATGCTGCCCCATTCGGGCGAGCCGTAATAGGCGAAATCTTCGGCACCCATGCCCTGACGACGCACGCTCGACATGCGAGCTTCGCCGTAGGACTTGCTGAGGGCCTCGCGCAGCTTGATTGCCGACGGTGTGTGATTGATGTTGGGCGGGGTGGTCTCGCGCATCAGTACCACTGGCATGCGATCTTCGGGCACGCCATAGGTGCGCGCGACTCCATTGGCGATGCGCTGAATGCCGGCGACCAACTTGTCGCGCGTTTCGCGGTTGTCGGCGCGCACGGTCAGTTCGAGCTTGGCTTGCTCGGAGATGATGTTGCGCTTCGTACCGGCTTGAATCACGCCAACCGTCACCACACCTGGCTCGAGCGGATCGATCGACCTGCTGACCAAAGTTTGTAGCGCCATGACGAGATCGGAGGCGATGACCACCGGATCGATGGCCATATGCGGGGCCGCGCCATGACCACCGACGCCACGTACGATGATGTCGACACCATCGGAACTCGAGTTGGCGATGCGCTCATCGACTTTGAATTTTCCGGGTTCGAGCTGACTCGCGACGTGCAGTCCGAGCACGATGTCGGGCTTCGGAAAGCGCGTGTAGAGACCATCCATGAGCATGGCAGGCGCCCCGCCCAACACTTCCTCGGCCGGCTGGAAAATCACGATCAACGTGCCGCGCCACTGCGCGCGCATGGCTGCGAGTTGGCGGGTGGCGCCAACGAGGCTCGTCATGTGCACGTCGTGACCGCAGGCGTGCATGACGCCGATTTCCTGGCCATCGGGACCGGTGCTGCGCACCTTTGAGACGTAAGCCAAACCGTTGCGTTCGACGATCGGCAGGCCGTCCATGTCTGCGCGGAGCATGACTACCGGGCCCTTGCCATTGCGCAGTACCCCGACGACACCGTAGCGGCCGACCCCAGCGGTGACTTCGACGCCGGCAATGGTGCGCAATTCTTCGGCGATCTTCGCGCTGGTGTTTTTCTCCTGGAAAGAGAGCTCCGGATTGGCGTGCAGATGCTCGAACAGCGCTTTGAGGCTCGCGGAGTAATCGGCTGCGGCCGCTTTGGAGATGGCTTGCGCTTGAGTGCTGATATCGTTTGCAGCCACGCGGCCGACACCGAGCACGAAAACCGCGCAGGCTGTGCCCATGACAAAGATATTTTTGATGAGCGTCGATTTCATGCGGAGGTCCTCCGAAAGGGCCATCAGGCGGTGATGCGTTGCAACCACTCGTTGAAGTGTCGAGCCGTGGACGTGGGTGCGAGCAACATCCAGCCCGTGGGGAGCGCGATGATGAGGGTGTTGACCTGAGCAATCAGGGTGGCAGCGGCCCGACCCGGTGGAAAGGCCGCAGCATGCAAATCGAGCCTGCAGCCGGCGGCGAGTTGTTCACGTACCGCGGTGCCCTGCAGACGCCAAAGATGGCGCGCCGCAGAAATATCGATCACTGCCCCTGCGTCACCGACGGTCTGCAAAATATCTGTATGGCAGTCGGCGCTACCCGTGGTCGCGTTGCTGGGTGTTTCATGGAGCAGCAACCAGCGCTGCGGGCGCACCGACATCGCGATGCGTTGACCGTCGCCAAACCAGGCTTGACCAAGCGCCGGCAGTGTCCAGCCGGCGGCCTGCAAGCGCTCGGCGAGCAGGGCCTCGCTGCCGCGCCACGGCGCAACTTGCAGGAGGCTGAAGTGGCTCACGTCAACTACGGACACGACTGGTCTCCGGATCGAACCAGTGTGGGGTGATGATCTCGACTTCGGTGGACTCGCCATGCACCGGCGAGACCGCGAGCAGTTTGCTGCCGATACGCTGTTTGCCTTGCGCCAGCAGCGCAAGACCGATCCAGCCCTCGACGACGACCGCAGGCGTGCTTGAGGTCACATACCCGAGACTTTTGTTGGGATCCGAGGTTTCAACCAAATGGGCGCCGCAGATGAGCCGCGCAGAGCGATTCGTCGGGCGCAGCGCCACCAGCTGCTTGCGCAGCGGTGAGACCAGCGCGGGTCGACGTGCGAGCACTCGGCCAATGTAATCGCCCTCGACTTTGAGCATGCGCTCAAAACCGAGATCGTGGGCGGTGGTGTTGCCATCGAGTTCCGCCGTGGTTACGTGGCCCTTCTCGATACGCAAGGTATTGAGCGCATCGACCCCATAGGGCAGAGCTCCGAGGGCTCGCGCCGCATCGAGCAGGGCATTCCACACTGCGTTGGCGTGGGTCGAGGGCACGGCGACTTCGTAGGCGAGTTCGCCGGAGAACGAAATCCGGAACAATCGCCCGGGCACGCCGGCAATCAGCGCGGGCAGGGCGGCCATGAACGGCACAGCGCTGCCCGAGAGATCTTGCTGCGGCATGATTCTTTGCAGCAGATCGCGAGCACGCGGGCCAGCGATCGAAAACTGTGCCCATTGTTCGGTGACGTCGGTGAGCACCACATCCCAGTCGGCGCAAGTCACCTGCGCATGGAACTCGAGATGTTGCAGCACGGCGCCGTGATTCGCCGTGGTGGTGGTCAAAATAAAATGACGATCGCCCAAGCGGGCGGTGGTCCCGTCATCAAATAAAAAGCCATCTTCGCGCAACATGATGCCGTAGCGCGCCTTGCCCACACCCAAGCTCGAGAATCGATTGGCGTAGACGAAATCGAGGAAGCGCGCAGCATCGGCGCCCTGCACGTCGATCTTGCCGAGACTCGAGGCGTCGCCGATGCCGGCGATTTCACGTACTGCACGCGATTCGCGCAGCACGGGGCCCCAGCCGGGTTCGGGTGAATAAGCCTGTGGCCGCAACCAGAGTCCTGTCGTCACCATCTTGGCGCCACAGGCAAGTTGCGCTTCGTGGGCAGGAAATTCTCTGATTGGCCGCAGGTGCGCGCCGACCTCGGCACCGGCAAGAGCCGCGAAGGAGGTCGGGTGCACATAGGGACGCGGCGTCGGCAAACCGACTTCACCCGGCGACTGACCGCGCGCCGCAGCGAGCACCGCGGCGCCCAAGAGGCCGCCGGTGCGGCCCTGGTCGGTCGCCATGCCGTGGGTGGTGTAGCGCTTCATGTGCTCGATATGCGTGTAACCCTCACGATGAGCGAGACGAATGTCGCCCACGGTCACATCGTGCTGCAGATCGACGAAGGCTTTGCCGTGACCCGGCACTTCCCAGATCGCGGCCAGCGGTGTCACCTCGGGGTCGGCAGGTATTGCAGGTTCCGCGGGCATTGCCGAGGCACGGCCGTCGACAGCGTCGACCTGCGGCTGCGCGGCGCGGTCGGTGGCGAGTTCGGCAGCCACTTGCGCAGCCATCGCTTCGCCATGCTGTGCGGCAGCAGCCAGGCCAAAGAAACCCGCTGCGGCACCCGCTACGGCACCGATATTCGCCGGCAGTGAGGCTGCGAAAGCCGTCAGATCATCTCGCCACTGCGTTTGCCCGCCGGCCTGTGTAGCGAGAGCCGATTCGGGTTGAAAGCCCCCCGAGAGCAACACGCAGTCGGCGGCAAGCTCGAGCCGCGCCGTGCCGTCCAGATCACCGATGCAGACGCCCTGTACCTGGCGTCGACCTTGGATGGCGACGATGGCTGCTGCCGCATGCACTGCGATGCCGAGTGCACGGGCGCGATCGGCAGCCAAAGATTTTGCACGCGGGTCGACTATGGCCTGTACCTTGATACCTGCAGCCTGCAGCGCGAAGGCGGATTCATAGGCCCAATCGGAGTTCGCGAACAGCACCGGGCGCTCGCCTACAGCCACCCCATAGCGGCGCAGATAGGCGAGGGCCGCGCCCGCCAGCATGACTCCCGGCAGATCATTATTGACGCAGGCGATCAAGCGCTCGTTGGCGCCGCTCGCGAGCACGACGCGTCGCGCGCGAATGACGCGCAATCGCTCGCGGGTCAGGTCGGAGTTTGGCGATCCGTGCTGGGGTCCGGCGTCGGTCAGAGTTTCGACGGCGCCGAACACACCATGATCATAGGCCGCAATGATTTGTGTCCGCGTCAGCACGCGCACCGAGGCGGCTCGCGAGAGCGCGTTGTTCGTCTCGTCGCGCCACGCCTGCCAGCGCGGATCAAGCAAAGTGCCGCCGCCGGTGGTGACGTCGCGCTCTACCACTATGACCCGAAGACCACTGCCGGCGAGGCGTCGCGCCGCCGCGAGACCCGCAGCACCCGCGCCAATGATCCGGACATCGGCATGATCGTGTACGGTTTCTTCACCATGCTCGACTGGGCTCGTGGCCGT
>JBJTAV010000043.1:0-4702 GCA_046091005.1 Gammaproteobacteria bacterium
AAAAAGGCAGGCGGCAGTACCAAGAACGGCCGCGAGTCACACAGCAAGCGTCTCGGCGTCAAAGCGTTTGGCGGCGAGCAGGTCGCGGCGGGCAACATCATCATCCGTCAGCGCGGCACGCAGTATCACGCGGGCACTAACGTCGGCATCGGCACCGACCACACGCTGTTCGCCTTGTCGGACGGCAAGGTCCACTTCAAGCGCCGTGGCGCCGAGCAGCGGATGTACGTGAGCGTGGTCGCCGACTGACGGCGAACGCGGTCCACGCATTCCAAACCCCGGCCGCGTGCCGGGGTTTTTGTTTGCGGACCACGCAGAGGCGCGGTTCGCGAGGGGCCGGTTCGCGAGGGGCCGGTTCGCGAGGGGGAGAGGTACAGCAAGGAAATTCGTCGATGAGGCAAGACTTCGCGTGCAGGCGGGTAACGGCGGTCGCGGCTGCATGAGCTTTCGTCGCGAGAAGTTCGTGCCCTTTGGCGGCCCCGACGGCGGCGATGGCGGCCACGGCGGCAGCGTTTGGCTGCGTGCGGCGGCGGGCATCAACACGCTCGCCGATTTTCGTGTCGAGCGCACGTACAAAGCGCAGTCGGGCGAGGCGGGCAGCGGCAATGATTGCACCGGCCGCGGTGGCGATGATCTTTATGTCGCCGTGCCGATCGGCACAGTGGTACGCGACTCCGAAACCAGCGAGCAGCTTGGCGATCTCGTTCGCGAGGGCGATGTGCTGCTCGTGGCGCACGGCGGCAAGGGTGGTTGGGGCAACGCCAAGTTCAAGACCAGCACCAATCGCGCGCCGCGCACCTTTGGGCCGGGTCTGCCGGGCGAGAAACGCTCACTCGAGCTCGAGCTCAAGGTCATCGCCGATGTCGGTTTGCTCGGTTTACCGAATGCCGGCAAATCCACCCTCATTCGCGCAGTGTCGTCGGCGCGGCCGAAAGTCGCCGATTATCCCTTCACCACGCTACACCCGAATCTCGGGGTCGTGTACTGCGGTGAGCATCGCAGTTTCGTGATGGCCGATATCCCGGGGCTCATCGAGGGTGCAGCCGAGGGCGCAGGTCTTGGCATCCGGTTTTTGAAGCATTTGCAGCGCACACGCGTGCTGCTGCATCTTGTTGACATGGCGCCGCTCGACCCCGCAGCCGATCCCGTGAAAGATGCACGCGCCATCGTCGGCGAGCTCAAAAAATTCTCCAAAGATCTCGCTACCAAGCCGCGCTGGCTGGTGATCAACAAAAGCGATCTGCTGCCGCCCGCCGAGGCCGAGAAAAAAGCCAAGACGATCGTGCGCTCGCTCCGTCACAAGGGACCGTGGTTTTTGATCTCGGGCGCGACCGGTGCCGGCACGCGCGATCTCACCGAGGCCGTGATGGGCTTTCTCGAGGAGAAGAATGCCGGAGCGTAACCCCAAGGTTCGAAGGCGACTCGCGGCCGGCAAATTACGGCTGCGGATCTGTGATCTGCGAAATCTTGGGCCGCAGGCCGAGCGCATGCTGGCCGGCGTTGGCATTCGCAGTGTCGAAGATTTGCGGCGCGTCGGCGCCCTCGAGGCCTATCTTGCCGTGCGGCGCAGCGGTCAGACGCGCTCGCTCAATTTGCTGTGGGCACTTGTCGGTGCGCTCGAGCCCTGGCCCGAGGGCAGAGACTGGCGTGAGATTGCCGCCAGCGAGGCCCGCTTGCCGCTGATGCTGCAGGTGGAAGGAAGCGAGGAGGGGGGGCGCGAAGAGCCCGTATGGGTGCCGGGCTTGCCCTTCGAGGCAAAGAAAACCCCGCGCTGAAACCATCAGCGCGGGGTCGCTTTCGATCGAATTTATTTGCCGGCGAGCTTTTTCAGCTTGGCCGCAAGGCGCGACTTGTGACGAGCGGCTTTGTTCTTGTGCACGAGACCCTTGTTGACCATGGCGTCGACCGTGGAAGTGGCCTTGCGGTAGGCCGCCGGAGCGTCCTTGTCACCCTTGGCGATGGCCTCGCCCGCATCGCGAATGGCAGAGCGGGAGCGGGAACGCAGGGCGACATTGCGCGCGCGGTGCTTGACGGCTTGGCGGGCGGCTTTCTCGGCGGACTTGGTATTGGCCACGTAGGGTGCTCGGGTCGGTAAAAAGGCGCGTATTTTCGTGTCGGGACGGGGGGTTGTCAACGCTGATTCGGGGCGGCTCCGGTATAGTTCGCCCGGCTTCTATGAGTCGCGCGATTTTCAAGAGCACCTCGGTGGTGGGCCTCACCACGCTGTTGTCCCGGGTCACCGGTCTGCTGCGCGATATGGTCTATTCGCAGGCCTTTGGCGCCGGCACGCTGATGGACGCCTTTCTGGTGGCCTTCAAGATCCCGAACTTCCTGCGTCGACTGTTCGCCGAGGGCGCTTTCTCGCAGTCGTTCGTGCCCGTGATCAGCGAATACAAGGTGCGCCGCGAGCAGGCCGAAGTGCGCGAACTCGTCGGCGGGGTGGTCGGGACGCTCGGCGGGGTGCTGTTCGGGGTCACGCTCATCGGGGTGGTCGCGGCGCCGCTGATCATCTTGTTGTTTGCGCCCGGCTTCACGCAGGAGGCCGGCAAGTACGAACTCGCCGTCGACATGCTGCGCTGGACCTTCCCGTATCTGTTCTTCATTTCTTTGACAGCGCTCTTCAGCGGTGTGCTCAATAGTTATGGTCGCTTCGCCGTGCCGGCCTTCACGCAGGTGGTGATGAACCTGGTGATGATCTTGTTCGCAATCGGTATCGCCACGCACTCGGACAACCCCGGCATTGTGCTCGCGATCGGGGTGTTTGTTTCGGGTGTTGCGCAGGTGCTGGTTCAATTGCCCTCGGTGGCCAAGCTCGGCCTGCTGGCGAGACCGCGTTGGCAGCCCGCCGCCGAAGGCGTGCGCCGCATCGGCAAACTGATGGTGCCCGGCATCATCGGTTCATCGATGGCGCAGATCAGTTTGCTGCTCGATATTTTGATCGCCTCGTTTCTGGTGACGGGCAGCATTGCCTGGCTCTATTACGCCGATCGACTGATGGAGTTCGCACTCGGCGTGTTCAGCATTGCGCTCGCCACCGTGATTTTGCCGCGGCTTTCCTCGCAGCATTCCGTGGGCGATACCGAGCGTTTTTCGGCAACGCTCGATTGGTCGCTGCGACTCGTGATCGTGGTGGTCGTTCCGGCGGCAGTGGGTTTGCTGGTGTTGGCCGGGCCCATCACCGCCACAATCTTTGGTTATGGCGAGTTTTCGGCGCGCGATGTGCAGATGACGCAGTACGGTCTGATGGCCTATTCCTGGGGTCTGATCGGGTTCAGTTTGGTCAAAGTATTGGCCCCGGGCTACTTCGCGCGACAAGACACCAAAACCCCGGTGCGGGTCGGCTTGATCGCGCTTGCGGTCAACATGGCACTGAATGTGGGAGTGGTGCTGCCCGCGCACTACGCAGGTTTTGCCACGCCGTTCGTGCTGCTCGCGACCTCGACCTGCATCTCTGCGGCGGTGAACAGTTTCTTGTTGTGGCGCGGCCTGCGTCGCGATGGTGTGTATCGCCCTGCAGCGGGCTGGCACGCTTTGCTGCTGCGAGTGCTGCTTGCCAATCTCGCGATGGCGCTGGTGCTTGTCGGGTTGGCGCCAGCCCTCGAGAGCTGGCTCGCGGCCTCGCCTGCGGTGCGGGCACTGCGCCTTGCGGGCTGTATCGGTACCGGGGCGTTCGTCTACGCGGCCGTGCTCGGGCTGCTCGGTCTGCGGCCGAAGGACCTGCGATGAAGCTGCTGCGAGGGACCAAACGGATGCCTGCGGCCCTGCGAGGTGGCGTACTGACGCTCGGCAGTTTTGATGGTCTGCATCGCGGGCATCGTGAGCTTATCGCACACACGCTAGCCCAAGCGCGGGCGACCGGTCGACCGGCCTTGATGCTCAGCTTCGAGCCCATGCCGCGCGAATTTTTGAACGCCGACTCGCCCCCTGCGCGCCTGACCAATTTCCGCGAGCGCTGGCGCCTGCTCGAGGGCAGCGGGTTCGATGCGCTCATCGTGCTGCGCTTCGATGCCGCGCTGCGTTCCCTCTCGGGCAGCGACTTTCTTCGTCTTCTGGTCGAAGATCTTGGGGTCACGGGCATCGTGGTGGGTCACGACTTTCGCTTCGGGCGGCATGGCGAGGCGAACGCCGCCTTTTTGCAGGCCGCTGGGACGAGTCATGGTTTCACGGTCGAGGTGCTTGATCCTGTGCGGGTCGGTGAAGAGCGGGTCAGCAGCTCGCTCGTGCGCGAGGCGCTCGAGGCGTTTGATCTTGCGCGCGCCGGGCGCCTGCTCGGCAGGCCCTACTCGATGCGCGGTCGGGTGGTACGCGGGCAGCAACTCGGCCGCACACTCGGCTTCCCGACGGCTAACATTCGTCTACGGCGGCGACGCATCCCCTTCGGGGGCATCTTTGCCGTGCGGGTCCATGGCATTGCCCCGACGCCGATGGGTGGGGTGGCAAGCCTTGGCACTCGCCCCACGGTGGGTGGTATCGAACCTTTGCTCGAAACCGTGGTGTTCGATTTTTCCGGTGACCTTTATGGTCGCGAACTCGAGGTCGAATTCGTCGCTCACCTGCGCGGCGAAGTGCGCTTCGAGAGCGTCGAGTTGATGGTGGTGCAGATGCAGGTGGATGCGCGCGAGGCGCGCGAACTGGTGAACAAGACGTGACCGACTACAAGCAGACAGTCAATTTGCCGCAGACCGAATTCCCCATGAAGGCG
>JBJTAV010000044.1:0-6954 GCA_046091005.1 Gammaproteobacteria bacterium
GAGAAACAGCACCAGCCCGAGCGCGAACGCCGCCAGCGTCTTGGGGCTATCGAATTCCTGGTCACCGACCAACAAGGTCACGATCTGCACCGTGACGGTGGTCACCGCCTCGAGCGGATTGGCGGTGAGATTGGCGGCAAGCCCTGCGGCCATGACGACGATCATCGTTTCGCCGATGGCCCGCGAGATCGCGAGCAGCACGCCGCCCACAATGCCGGGCAGCGCCGCGCGCAGTACGACCTGACGAATGGTCTCGGAGCGCGTTGCACCTAACGCATAAGCCCCGTCACGCAAGCTCTGCGGGACCGCCGTGATCATGTCGTCGGAGAGCGATGAGACGAAGGGGATGATCATGATGCCCATGACGAGCCCCGCAGCGAGCGCGCTCTCGCCCGCCACCGGCAAGCCGATGGCCTCACCCGCCACACGCAGCGCGGGGCCCACCGTGGTGACCGCAAAAAATCCGTAGACCACCGTCGGCACGCCCGCAAGCACCTCGAGCAAAGGCTTGACGAACTTACGTACCTGGAACGGCGCGTACTCGGCCAAATAAATCGCCGAGAAGAGACCAATGGGCACCGCCACGATCATGGCAATGAAAGAGATCAGCAAGGTGCCCGCGAACAGCGGCACGGCACCGAATGCACCCGACGAGCCCACCTGATCGGCGCGGATCGCCATCTGCGGGCTCCAGTTGGTGCCGAACACGAACTCGGTGATGGGCACGATATTGAAAAAGCGCGTCGCCTCAAAAACGATCGAGAGCACGATGCCGATCGTGGTCAGCACCGCGACCGCCGAGCAGGCGAAGAGCGCCCACTCGATGACACGCTCATAGGCATTGCGCGCCCGCAGGTCCGGACGAATGCGCGCGCGCACCACGAGTAGCCCGGCAATACCTACGGCAAAAGTGACGACGGTCAACGCGAGTTGGGCGATCTGTTGCAGCTTGAGATATTCGGCTGCTGCAATGCGGGTGGATTCGGCCACCATATCGGCGGGCACGTTCCCGGCCACGACGTTGCGCAAATCATTGAGCATCAACGCCAGCGACTGCCCGGACTCCGCCATCGCGTTCGCGGGCAAACCCGCCAGCACCAGCTGGGTGATGACTGCATCCTGAAGCGAGATCCACAACGTAAACACGACGAACGCCGGCAGCCCGCACCAGATCGCCGTGAGCAAGCCGTAGTGTCCAGGAAGGGAGTGCAGATCGCGAACGCCGCGCAAGCCGCCCACCACCGCAATGGCGCGCGCCTTGCCGAGCTGAAACGCCAGCACCGACAACGCCACGAGCAACACGAACAAAAGCGAAGAACTCATGAAGACGGGGGACCTTGGAGGGCTTTCGTACCCGAGGGGCGGCGTATTCTAGCCACATCCCATGACGCGGCTACGGCCGTCAGCCAAAGTTCAGGAGCGCACCCCACCCGGGGGGCGATGCGGGCCCGGGCACGGGGGCCCGCCGCCAATCAGGGCCCGCCGCCAATCAGTACGTAAAGTTGAAATCGACCTGCAGGCGCTGGTAGTCCCGACCGAAAATATTACGCGTCGTGGGCAGCGTCACGGCAGCCGCCACATCGCGATTGGTCTCATTAAGCATGTAGGTCACATTGAAGCGACCGTTGCGCGAAAACTGCCAGGCCGCACGCAGCGCACTGCCACCCCCGTCGGTACTGCCCGCGGCGAAGTCCGAGTCGATCCACTGAGCGAAGAGCGCATCCTTCTCGATCATCTGATAGAGATAACCGATCTCCCATGAACCCGGGATCGTGGCGTTCGCCCGACCGTAGTTGAAGCCGATGGCATAGGCCGTATCGAGCCCGCTCGGAATCGTGGTCGCCGAGCTTGTCGTCGTGATCGAATAGTTTGCCGCCGTATTTTTGGCGACGTTGGCGTATAGCAGCAGCGGCTGTTCGCCGATGTTGAATTGGTATTCGCCGAGCAACTCGATGACGTTGTAATCATTGGCGAGACAGCTGCCCCCCGTCGCCACCGCACGACGACAAATCGCCGCGTTGGTGGTTGTGGAGTTGCCGTAGCTTCCGAGCCCCGCCGAACTCGCGCTCGCGCCTTGGAACGGGTTGTAGCCCTGCACCGCCGTGTGGTCGTAGTAGGCCCCGGCGATCAACACCCGGCTGCCATCACTGCGCAGCCAGCGCCAACCGACCTGCGCGCCCACCATCCCGGAGTCGGCGGCGGTCGCACGCTCGGCAAATTGCGCAAGGAAGACATTGCCGAAAAATCCGTTCGCCGCCTGCTGCCAGTTGGCCGCGACGCCTTCCGGGTTGATGTCGTTATCAAAGAAATAACTCGCGGTGCGAGCCCAGGGATAACGCATTTTGCCAGCCGTGAACTTCCACTGATCGGTGGGCGCCCACTCGACATAAGCGGTATCCACGTCGAGCGGTTTGCGCGAATTGGCATCACTGAACGACTGGTTCGAGGAGCGCGCGTCCGCACCCTCGGTGGTCGTGAATTGCAGCTCGACTCGCGTGGTGTCGTTGACGCGCGCGAACGCGCCGACGCGCAGGCGAATCCGATTGCGGTTGCGATCGGTGAGGGTCGCTTCCTGATCGATATTCTCGTTGCGTACCCGCAGGTCCCCTTTCCACACCCACCGGCCCAGCCAACCCGAACTCGCACCCTCGCCCACGGTGCGTGCGAGGTTGTCCGAGCTGCGATCGATCGAGTCCTGCAACTCGGTGGTCGTTGCCGCCTGCGCGGTCTGCGCAGCCTCGAGCGCCGCGAGCCGCTCCTGCAGCATCGCAAGCTGCGCCTTGAGCTGCTCGAGCTCGCTCGGCGTGCTCGTCTGCGCATTCGCGAGGCAAGCCGCCCCCGTGGCCACCGCGATGATCGCGGCAGCGGTGATTTTCCGAGTTGTCATGAGAAAACCCTCTTTTGGGTATCGCGCCTGGATTTTACGGAGCGAAATTTTTGAGCGATTTCACATCCGCTCGCGTTTTCGCCAAATCCGACTTCGGCTGCGGCACAAGACCGCGATCGGCGAGATAACCCTCTTCACCGAGCGCCTTGTCGCTCACGTATTCATTGACGAATTCCTGCAAGCCGGGGATCACACCGATGTGTGCCTTCTTGACGTAGATGAAGAGCGGCCGCGACGCCGGGTATTTGCCCGAAGAAATCGTCTCGAAGGTGGGCTCTACGCCCTCGATCTTCGAGCCGCGCAGCTTGTCGAGGTTCTCTTCGAGGAAGCTGCACCCAAAGATACCGACCGCGTTCGGATTCGCCTCGAGCTTTTGCACGATCAGGTTATCGTTCTCGCCCGCTTCGACGAAGGCACCATCCTCGCGCACGGTGTGGCAGACCCGCTTGAAGCGCTTTTCATCCTGCCCGCGCAGCGTGTTGATCCACGGATAGCTGCGGCAACCGGCTTCCATATAAAGCTCGTGGAACGAATCGCGCGTACCCGAAGTCGGCGGCGGCCCGAGCACCTCGATCTTGGTATTGGGCAGCGATTTGTCGATGTCGCTCCAGCGCGTGTACGGGTTCGCAATCAGCACCGAGGGATTCGCCGGATCCGGGATCTGCTTGGCGAGCGCAAGGTATACCTGCTTGCGGGTCAGATCGAGCTTCGGACCGCGCTTGTTTTCGGAAATCGTCAGGCCGTCGTAGCCCACGCGCACTTCGAGAATCGCGCTCACGCCATTCTTTTTGCAACTGTCAAATTCGGACGCATTCATCCGCCGCGAGGCATTGACGACATCGGCATGCTGCGGCCCCACGCCATTGCAAAAGAGCTTGATGCCGCCACCCGTGCCAGTGCTCTCGACCTTCGGGGTCTTGAAGCGCCCCTGACGACCGAACTGCTCGGCCACGGTGGTCGTGAAGGGGTACACCGTCGATGAGCCGACGACATTGATGAAGTCGCGGGCAGCCTGGGCTGGCGCGATCGGGGACAGGGTCGCTGAAACCGCGGTGGCAGCCAACAAAAACAGCGTCTTTTTCAACACGATGAAACCTCCGTGACAGTGGGCGGCAAGATATGACAGTTATGTTTCAGAAATATTTCATGCACGAACGGGCTGGCGGGTCTGTGCGGCGGCTTGCATCCCGGGGGCCTCGCCTCTATAAGGTCGGCCCATGTCGGCGACCCTCGCACTCACCCAAGACCTGATGGCCCGCAACTCCGTGACCCCGGCCGATGCCGGCTGCCAGGAGGTCATGGGCAAGCGCCTCGAGGCACTGGGCTTCACCGTCGAGACCCTGCGCTACGGCAACGTCGAGAATTTTTGGGCGGTCCGCCGTGGCGAGGGCCCACTGCTCTGCTTTGCAGGTCATACCGATGTCGTGCCGACCGGCCCGCTCGAAGAATGGCGCAGCAACCCCTTCGTGCCGACCATCCGTGATGGCGTGCTCTACGGGCGTGGCGCTGCCGACATGAAAAGCGGCCTCGCCGCCATGATCACCGCCACCGAAGAATTCGTGCAGGCTCACCCGCAGCACCGCGGCACGATCGCGTTTTTGATCACCAGCGACGAAGAAGGTCCCTCGGTCGATGGCACCAAGCGCGTTGTCGAGACGCTGAACGCTCGCGGCGAACACATCGACTATTGCGTCGTCGGTGAACCCTCGAGCGAACAAGCCGTCGGCGACACTATCAAAATCGGTCGGCGGGGTTCGCTCTCCGGACGTCTCACGGTGCACGGTGTGCAAGGGCATGTGGCCTACCCCCATCAAGCTGAAAATCCGGTGCACACGCTCGCCCCGGCGCTCGCCGAACTCACGGCGCGCAATTGGGATACCGGCAACGAACACTTCCAGCCCACGAGCTTTCAGATCTCGAATTTGAACGCCGGTACGGGCGCCCCCAACGTCATCCCCGGCGAACTCAAGGCGCGGTTCAATTTGCGCTACTCGCCGGTACAGACGGTCGACGCCCTCAAACAAATCGTTGAAGACATCCTGCAAAAACACGGGGTTCGCTACACCCTCGAGTGGTATGTCTCGGGTGAACCGTTCTACACGCCCCCCGGCCTGCTCTCCCAGGCGGCGGCCGAAGCCGTCAAAGAAGTCACCGGCGCTGTACCGAAACTCTCGACCGGCGGCGGCACCTCAGATGGGCGCTTCATTGCACCGATGGGTGCGCAGGTGATCGAGCTCGGCGTCACCAACACGACCATCCACAAGGTCAACGAAGGCATCCGCGTCGAAGAAATCGACTTGCTGCACCGGATGTACGCCGGTCTGCTCAGCCGCCTGCTCGGCTGACCAAGCAGAGCTCACCAGAACAGCGCTTGACTCGCGGCGGCGACCAGTGCGCCGAGCGCGGCGCCCGCCAGCACGTCGGTCGGGTAATGCAGCCCCAACACCACGCGCGAGGCGGCCACCAGCAGCGCAAAGGGCACGAGAACGATCGCAAGCGCAGGCACGTGATGAATCGCGATCGCGGTAAAGAGCACCGCATGCAGCGTATGCCCCGAGGGAAAGCTGTAGCGATCGAGCGGCGGCATCGCACATTCGATCCCGATCAGCCCAATGAACGGTCGTTCGCGAACCAGCTTTTTCTTGAGAATTTTATAGAGTGCGAGCCCGACAGCGCCGGCGGTCAACATCTGTGCAGAGACCGCAAGACCCCGCTCAAGGCGATCAAGCCCGATGAAAAACGGCATTGACGCCATCAGCACGTACCAAAATACCCCATCGCCCAAGCGACTGACACCACGAAACACACTGCGCACCGTACGCCGGCGGCAGACAGAATTGGCGAAGGCACAAATTCTTTGCTCCGCCTGATCGACACGGACGAACATCGTCACGTCGTGACCTCGTCGCGCGTACTCGGGGCAACGGACGTACCGGATATCACTGGCGAGCCCGACGCCGCGCGCTGCGACAACTCGACATCGTCGGCTTCGATCACCTTTTCATAGAAACGCAACAGCCGCTCGGCGAGTTGCCGCGCCGACCAACGCTGCGCATCTTCGCGCGCCAAGGCCGACAGCGTCGCGCGCCGCTCGGGGTCGCGCAGTACGCTCGCCACCCCTGCCGCAATAGCCTCGATGTCTTCGGGGACCACGACCGCACCTTTCACGCCCGCAAGCACATCAGCCGTACCCATCACGGCCGTCGACACCACCGGTGTGCCCTGCGCCATGGCCTCGAGGAGTACGAGACCCTGAGTCTCGGTGCGCGAGGCGAAAACAAAGGCATCGGCTGCGCGGTAGCAATCGAGGAGCGAGGTCTTGCGATCGAGATAACCGACAAAGTGCACGTGATCGACAAGAGCGGTATCGCGCACGAGATCACGCAAGTGCTGTTGTGCCGGGCCCTCACCGGCAATCACGAGCAGCACCTCGGGCACCTTCTCGCGCAGCGCCGGTAGCATGCGTACCAAAAAGTCGATGTTCTTCTCATGCGCAACGCGACCGACGAAGAGCGCAACCGGCCGTCCGGGCGCAATGCCCTGTTGCACCCGAAAACGCGCGCCATTGCCTGGCGAAAAACACGTGTCCGGTAGACCCGTGGGCAACACCTCTATCGGTGTACGCACACCATAGGCGCGCAAGGCCTCAGCCATCTGCCGCGACGGCGAGATCACCGCCTGCACATCATGGCACTGCGCCACGGTGACTCGGCGGGCAATCGCCTTCGTGATCACCGCCGGCAGCGCAGGCACGTAGTGGTGAAGGTAGTGCTCAAAATAAGTGTGATAGGTCTCGACGAGCGGCAAGCCGAGACGTCGGGCGATCCGACGCCCCAAATAATGCGCAAGAAAAGGCGTCTGTACATGGACGATATCGACATCTTCCGGGCGCAGCGCCGCTGACCACTTGCCAAGCTCGCGCCACGACATGATCCGATCTTCCGGATCAAATGGGACCGCGCGCGACTCGATGCGCACCATGTCGCCATCATCCTGCAGAACTGAGGTCTGCCCGGGCGAGGCCGTTGCGTAACGCGGCGCGAGCAAGGTGACCTTGGCGCCTAGCG
>JBJTAV010000045.1:0-23865 GCA_046091005.1 Gammaproteobacteria bacterium
GGCTATCGTGGCTGGGCAACAGTCGCTCGCCGGCACGCAAACGACGACGTTTACGCCAACCGCGAATGTCGTTCACCAGTGTAATGCCGTCACGGCAACGGCATTGGCGTTCGGTACCTATACGCCGGACGCGACCAGTGCTAAGACCGCCACCTCGACCATCAAGGTCAAGTGTACAAAGAATAGCCCGGTAACCATTGCGCTCGACAAGGGAATGACTGCGCTTGGTGCCGCAGCCGGTACGCTCACGCAGCGGCGTCTGGTCAATGGAACGAATTTTTTGAACTACAACATCTACACCAACGCGTCATATACGACTATTTGGGGCGATGGTACCGCCGGTACGTTTACGCAATCCGGGGCCCTGTCGAAAACCGTCGAGACGATGTCGTGGGTGTTGTACGGACGAATTCCGGCTGGGCAGCTGAACGCCGCCCCTGGAACCTACACGGACACCGTACAAGTGATCGTTACGTTCTGACGGTCGTCGACTCTCGCGGTTCTGGTCTTCGCCACAACCAGAATGCAATGCCCGCGAGCAGTACACCCGTGCCGATCGACCACGGCGTGAAGCTGCGCCAAACCACGAGAATGACCCAACCGATAGCCATGCCGAGTGCGGCGAGCCGTTTACCGCGCCGACTCACCCTTCGGCCGTCCTCCCAATCGCGCAGTGCCCGCCCAAAACGCGGGTGATTGACCAAGCGCGCGCGCCACTCGGGTGAGCCTTTGCCCAGCGCCCAAGCTCCAACCAGCAAAAAAACCGTGGTCGGCATGAGAGGAATGAAGGCATTGACGATGCCGATGCCGACACTCGTGAAACCCAGAATGCGCCAGAGGAGAGTCGGCATGAGGCCGGCAGCATACCTTAATCGCCCCTTGCCGGAATCGCGCCACATCGATTTCGCATCGGATGGCAGAATGTCGGGAATACACCCTGATGCGTCGACTGTCATCGATGGCTTATCTGCATATCTTGCTGTCCCTGTTTGGCGTGTTGTGGATCGCGCTCGCGCTGCGACCACACGATCGCACCGTCTGGTTCGCTGAAAATATATTGACCGTTGTTACCGTCGCAGTTCTGCTTGCGACCTATCAGCGATGGCCTCTGGAAAATCTTTCCTATTCCCTTACCGTCGTGTTTCTCGTGTTGCATACGATCGGTGGCCATTTCACGTATGTTCGCGTGCCGTATGACCGAACGGCATTTCAGCTATTCGGACGTGAAATCAACAAGACGTTTGGCTGGGTCCGCAACCATTACGATCGTCTCGTTCATTTCTGCTACGGATTACTCATGGCCTATCCGTTTTTCGACATGCTGCAGCGATACGCCGCTCCCGCAGAGGGTTGGAGTTATCTTCTTTCCCCTGTACTCATCATGGCGACCAGCATGATTTTCGAGGTGCTGGAGTGGTGGGCTGCGGTCTTGCTGAGCAAGGATCAGGGCGCGGCTTACCTGGGCGCACAGGGCGACGAGTGGGATGCTCAAAAAGACATGGCATTGGCCGCGCTGGGGTCGATTTTCGCCATGTTTGCAACGTGGCTGATGTTCTGACCCCTCGGGGCCGCGGTTTTCCACATATTTGTCGGGTGTCCAGTAAAATCACGGCCATCTCGGGCAGCGAGGAGGGCGTGGTCGCCACCTATGGAAATCGCGATATTGCTGGGTCTCATCTTTTTCAATGGTCTTTTTGCGATGGCCGAAATCGCCATCCTCACCGCGAAGCGGGTCCGGCTCGAATCAGCCGCCGAGCGGGGCGACGCAGGGGCCGCACAGGCGCTCAAGCTCGCCGATAACCCGAACCGATTTCTCTCAACCGTTCAGGTGGGTATCACCTCGATAGGCGTATTGAGCGGCATCGTGGGTGAAGCCACGCTCGCGCGTCCCTTCGAACTCGTACTTGAAGATGCCGGAGTCGACGAGTCATATGCCAATTACATCGCCACGGGTTTTGTGGTGGTCACGATTACCTATTTTTCGATCGTCGTCGGCGAGTTGATTCCGAAGCGTATCGCGCAGACGTATCCGGAGTTGATGGCGCGGACTATTTCGCGACCGATCGCTTTTCTTGCAGCCGCAACCCGACCCTTTGTGCATTTGCTCTCCCGATCCACCGAGATCTTGCTCAAAGTTTTGTCCATTCCCGAGAAGCGCGAGTCCGAGGTGACCGAGGAGGAAATCTACGCCGTGCTCAAGGAGGGTGCTGAGTCGGGAGTGCTTGAGTCAGAAGAGCGGACCATGATGCAGAATCTTTTTCGGCTCGATGAGCGAAAACTGGTCTCGCTCATGGTGCCCGTGGCCGATGTCGTCTCGCTCGATCTCAATGCGCCGCTGGCCGACAATCTCAAGGCGATCTCCTCCACCGGCCATGCTCGCTATCCCGTCTTGCGAGACGATTGGAACAATGTCGCTGGAGTGCTCAAGACCAAATCTTTGGTGCAGAGCTTCGTGGAAGGCGAGGGAAAGTCGCTGGAAAACCTGCTCGATGAACCCATTTTTGTGCCCGAGTCGAGCTCGGCACTCGATCTTTTGACCCAGCTGCAAAAATCGGTGTCGAAGATGGCGCTGATCGTTGATGAATATGGCGCTGTCCTCGGCATCGTGACGATGCAGGACCTGCTTGAGGCGATCACCGGCCAGTTTTCCTTGACGGGCCAAAAAATGGAGTGGGGTATCCGTCGCGAAGATGGAAGCTGGTTGCTCGAGGGCACCACGCCGGTGCTCGAGCTCAAAGATCTGCTGCAAATCAAACAGCTGCCCGAAGAGGAGCGCGATCGCTATTCGTCATTGAGCGGAATGTTTTTATTGCTGTGCGGAGCCGTGCCGCGCGAGGGCGATTCGGTCGAGTGGGCGGGATGGAAATTCGAGATCATCGACATGGATGGAAATGCCATCGACAAAATCCTGGCGACCCGAAAAACCTTGCCTGCCACTGACGAGTTCGACTAATTGGGTCGGATGAACGAGCCTTTCGAGACCAGCCGCCAAGCATCGCCTTCGACAATGAAAACCCGATAATCACGGACGATTTGCGGATCGCCGCGTCGAGTGCCCGCGATCAGCAGTGCATCAGCGGCGTCGTCAGAGTTCAGATCGGTGAACACGAGGATCGGCACCCCCGCGTTGCCGCCCGGGTCGAGCGTGGTGGCCGAGCGCATGAACTCGGCGCGTAGTGCCGCATCGAGTTTCGCCGGAATGCTCGAGTTGTCGGGCAGGGTACGCAGACTGCTGCGCCACGTGTTGAAGCGTTCGGGGCTCGCGTTCGGATCCACTGTTTCCGTTTTTTTTCGCGCGTTCAGAGCCAGCATGGCTTTTGCCTCGCGTCCGAGAACAGAGTCCTCTGCGGCAAGCGATTCGAGTGCGACTTGTCCCTGTCTGCCCCCATCGAAGCGAAGGAAGCTAAGCGCGCCGTCACGACTTTCGGCGACGGTAGCCTCCATCGCCCGTTGCAACTGATTCGAGACACTCCAGCGCAGCGGATCGCCAAGGGGTGTGAGGCTTGCCGCGAGTATCAGCAGCAACATCCCTGCCAGCACGGTGTTGATTTGCGCAATGCTGGCCAGCCATGGTCCCTTGCGTAGTGCAGCGTAGGCATAGCCCGCAGAAAACAAAAAGGCGATTCCGGCGGTGATGAGCCCCCAGTAACGCGCAGGGGTCAGCCCGAGTTCAACTGTGCGAACCGAGAGTGAATAAAGCGCTGTCGCAGCGACCACGATCAAAAGTGGCGGTACGATTCGCAAGGCGTTTTTGAGCCATGGGCGGTAGTCGGGCTCGGTTGAGCCATCGCGAAACGCTGCGTTGATCAACAGCACTGTGACCGCGACCAGCGCCAGCAGGATCGCGCTATTCAGGATTTTCTCGCCGCTACCGACAAGAGCGGGAAGCTTGGGGATCAGCGCCAGCGTGAATGCCGTCACGATGATCCCTGCCAGAGGCAAAAGCCATTTGAGCAGATCCAGAATTTGCTCGAGCACTCCGGTAATCAGACGCTCGCTGGCACTAATGACCTGTGTCGCCACCGCGAACGCGACCGTGGTTGCGGGATACGCGAAGCGTGCATCGCCGAAGAGGTTCTTGAAGAACGGGTTACCGAGAATGTCGAACAGCGCTGCCCAAAGAAAAAGCAGTATCCAGAAAAGCCCCGTGAAGAGCAGAGCTTCAGCCAGCGTACACAATGAACTCCAGACACTGCGGAAGAGGACGGGATATGTCGGGCGCCAGAGCCCGCCATCGAGACGAGCGCGCAGTAGCGACAGAAACAGCAGCCAGCCGAGCAGCAACGGGGCGATGAAGCCTGCCGCCTCAATATCGGCGAGATACCCGGGCTTGAGGGGTGCGGGAAAGTCGCCCAGCGCAAAGTGGCCGGCGAGTGCGAGAAAGACTGCGAGACCCCCGCTGGCTTTCCATAGCACCGCTTGCCTCTGGTGCTTCCACAAGATTAGGAGGACGGGCGGTATGCAGAGAAATACGAGAAACAGGGCGGCAAGCACCCCCGGGTTGGTCGCGGGCCAGCTTTCGGCAGACACGGCCTGTTGCAGGGACCACAACACGGCGGCCTGAATGAGAGCCAGCGCGATATTCATTTCAGCGCTCGGTGCCTGCAGGCGTGCCGAGAAGCTTGTTCATCTCGATGAAGTTGCCATCGGCATCCCAGACGGCACTGAACATGACCGGGATGGTGCTGCCTCCTGCGCCCGGATAGTCGATTCGTTTCGGGGCCTCGGCGATCGTGACGTGGGGCGTGGATTTGATGCGCTCGAAGCGTGTATCGAGATCCTGCAGGTTGAATACCAGAATGAGACCCCCGGGCTGGGCCTTGCGAAAGACCGGTGGCGACGCTGGCTCTGTCAGATTCAGGCGCTGCATCAGTCCGAGTACGCCAATGAAATCGTCATTCGCTCGTAGCAGTACAAGGCGAGTTGTACCACCGATGACCTGATCGTAAATCACCTTCAATCCGAGTGCGTCACGGTACAAAGGCAGCGAGCGATCGATGTCGCGAACCACCAGGGTGGTCCGTCGCAGATCGACGGGAATTCGTTCGCTCTCGGGCACTGGTGCAGCGCTTGCTGTGCTGCCAAGGGCGACGAGCGTCACGAAGCCAAAGAAAAGGGAACGCAGAGCTTGGGTACGAATCACGCTGATACCCTCACGAGTTTCGCTGTCGACGCTGCTCGATCACGTCGAAGATTGCCATACCGACCAGCATCGAGACGACGAAAAACAATGCTTTCGGAACCCCTGCAGCGAGTGAGACCAGAGCAGGTCCCGGGCAGAAACCCGCAAGTCCCCAGCCTGCGCCGAATGCGAGTGATCCGAGCACCAGACGCCGATCGATGCTGGTCGACGTTGGCCAATGCATAGCGCCGCCGAGAAAATCTTTGGTACGACGTTTTGCGATCGCGAATGCACCGATGCCCACAGCGATCGCACCACCCATCACGAAGGCGAGCGATGGATCCCAAGCGCCAGCAATATCCAGAAAGCCGATCACTTTGGCGGGGTTGGTCATCCCCGAGATCAGCAGCCCGAGCCCGAAAGTGAGACCCACCAGGAATTCGCTCAGCCGGTGTTTCATGCGACCCCCGCGAGATGACGCAAGACGTAAACTGTAATGAAGCCCGCCGCCATGAAACTCAAGGTGGCCACCAAAGAACGCGGTGAGAGTCGCGACAGCCCGCAAACCCCGTGACCACTCGTACATCCAGCGCCGTAGCGGGTACCGATTCCGACCAAAAGTCCGGCGATTCCGACTGACGTCCAGCCAGCATCGACTTGGGCGGCGGGCAAGCTTCCCCGAAGACCAAAGATCAGGGGAGAGGCCAAAAGCCCGAGCAGAAACGCGACGCGCCACCCAATGTCGCCCGAGCGTGGTCGGAAGAGACCGCCGATGATTCCACTGATGCCGAGAATGCGGCCGTTGACGAGAATGAACAGTGCTGAGGCGAGTCCGAGAATGATGCCGCCGGCGAGTGCTGACCAAGGTGTGAAGGCGTTCCAATCCAAATTCATAGGCTCGACCCTTTACCTCATGTTCTTGAACCGCGCGAACCAATCGAGGATACGCTGATCTCTATCGTTGCCGTTGATGGCGATGCCGTGACTGTCACCGTGATAGATGACGAGCTCGTAATCTTTTGAGAGTTCCTGCAGCCGGGTTGCAAAGGGCAGTGTCTGACGCGCCGTCGAGACCAGTGGGTCACCGCTCCCTTGCAAGAGCAGCATGGGCGGGGCGATTTTGTCTGCCCATAGAATGGCCGAGCGCGCGGCAAGCGCTGCCGCACGTTCGCCCTTGGCTTGAGCCGCGAGTCGACTGAACTCGGGCGCGCGCAGATCGGCGGGCAAACCCACCAAAGCAACGGCATTGAATGCGACGCCATCGCGTGCTGCGGAGAGCGTCATCATGGCACCGCGCGAATAGCCGAGAGCGAAAATGTTGCGCTCGTCAGCGAATGACAACTGGCGCGCGATCTGCGTGAGCTGAACAACATCGCGAACATCGGCCCCGCCGACCTCATCCGTACCCTCGCTACCATCGTTGCCGCGATACTGAGAGCCGATGACTGCATACCCTGCGCGCACGAAGCGCTCGAAGCCGAACTGTGTGTTGGGTCTGAGCTTGGAGTCGTCGCCCGTTCCGCCGCGATTGAAGACGATGACTGGCAGCCGTTGCTCGCGTTCGATGGTCACCGGCGTCCAAAGAAATCCGCGAATTTTCAAGCCGTCGACTTCATAGGTAATGCGTTCGCAACGAATGCCCTCGCGATTGCGCGCAAGATAGTCGGCCTCGGTGCCGAGCGATTGGTCGGCTGCTGATTCCGCGACGACCCGCACCGGAAGCTTTTGGGCGCTAGCTGCCGACTGCTCCATCTTGAGCGTGGCCAGCTGGCGTTCCCGGTAACGCTTGAAGTTCGGCGGTTCGCCGCTTTCGCAGGGCGCACGCTCAATGAATGGGCTCCCCGCGGCAAGTTCTACGCTCGGAGGTGTTTGCGCGTTCGCGAGCCCCAAGGAAATTGTTGCCGTCGCAGCGACGAATGAAAAAAGTCGATAAATCATTGGGCGCTGTCCTACCAAAACTCAGAGTTGATCGAAACGAATAGGACCGCCGTCCAAAGGAACGGTAATCAGCATGCCATCGCGGCCGAGTCTGACGCCTTGCGCTCGAATCTCACTGACACCTCGCAGCCAGGGAATTTCCAGCGGTTTGGCGACGATGGGCGGCGCAATATGGGTGTACACCAGTTCCCGCACGCCGGCCTCGTTCGCGAGTCGTGCCGCCTGCAGGGGGTCGATGTGATAGTCGGTGGTGTCGCGTAGCACTCTCGCCAGATTCCTGGCTCCCATGGCGGCCGCCTGATCGGCAACGAGATTTTGCAGATGATGAGATTCGGCTTCGCTCACCAAAACGTCGGCGCCACGCGTTGCCGCGGTGAGTGGTGCATAAAGCACCGTATCGCCCGTGATCACGACAGAACGACCGCGATAATCGAAGCGGTAGGCGAGCGCGGGTGTCACCGGTCGGTGGTCAACCTCGATGGCGGTCACGACAACGCCGTCGCGCTCGTACACCACTGTTCGACGTCCCCGCGGCGTTTCGCCTGCTTTGAGGTCCGTAATCCGTCGTGCCGTCATGACGCCGGCATCCAAGGGCAGCAATCCACGACCGCGATCGTGATGCGCGTTTCGGTAGCTGCGATCGAGCGCGTACGCGTCATTGAAGCCGGCAACGACTTGCTCGACGCCATCCGGACCGTGAACCTGCAGCGGCGATCTGCGACCCTGCACCCAACTTTGCATGTTGAATTCGCCGAGTTCGCCAATGTGGTCGGAGTGGAAGTGCGTGAGAAAGACATGCTCAACTTCGGCGATCGGGACTCGCCACAACGCGAGGTTCTCGCTAGACTCGGGTCCGATATCGATCAAAAAAAGCTGCTGGCCTGCCGCGATCAAGGTGCAAGATTTGGCCGCGGCGCGCAGCGGCATAGGGCTCGAGGTTCCGCAGAGTAAAATCCGTAGCGCATCGTCACCACGTGGCAGCCGATTCGTACGGTCCATCTGCGCGCGAATGGCCCGTGCGACAACAGCATCTTGCACGGCGGGCGAAAATCGGAACGCCGCATAGCCGATGATCATCACCAGCGTGACCGACAAACCCAGTGCAATCAAAATTCTCTTCATTACAACTGACTCATTAATCGAGTTTGTCAGGAGTCGGCCAGCAAGCGACGGAGATCGGCTGCAAGTTGCTCGATGGGCATATCGGGTCGTGCGATCAAGCGCATACGCGTGTTCAGATCATAAACATAGATGGTCGAAGAATGATCGATGGTGTAGTCGGCGCCATTCGACATCGGAACTTTGATGGCAATGGCGTGGAATGCTTTGACGACTGACTCCAGCTCTGCAGGGGTGGGTCGCAGCCCAATGAATGACGGATCGAAATTTTTGACGTAGGCCTCAAGGCGTGGGGCGGTATCACGCTCCGGGTCGACGGTCACGAGTATCACCTGAACCGCTGCACCGTCCGTCCCGAGCTGCTTTCGAAGCTGGCCAAGCCGCATCAGTGTCGAGGGGCATATATCCGGGCAACTCGCAAAGCCAAAGAATACGAGTGTGACCTTTCCTGAAAACTCGGTCAGTGATCGCAGTTTGCCCTGAGTGTCCGGGATCTGCAGCTTGGTGCCATAAGAGACTCCCGTCACCTCGGTGGCGTTGAAGGGCGCAGGCGGTGGTGCACAGGCGGCAAGACTGGCGAGCAGAGCAATGATTATCCCCCTCATGGCATTTGTCCTGCAGGCTCGACGCGTAGTGCGACTTTCACCGTGCCTGCCTTCTCGAACTGCAGCAGCAGCGGCATCGAGCGCCCTGCTTCGAGAGGCGCTGACAACTGCATGATCATGAGATGTATCCCTCGCGGCTTCAGTTCGACGCGCGACTTAGCGGGCACAGCAACGCCGTCTTGCATTTCTCGCATGCGCATCACGCCGCCATCCAAGGTCGTATTGTGAATGTCGATCATGCCTGCCCAAGACGCCGAAACCGACAACAGACGATCGGCCGTCGGCCCATTATTGATGAGAGTCATATAGCCAGCGCTGACGGTTTGCCCGGGCGCCGTCGAGCGCGTCCAGGCATTTTCGATCTTGATACTTGGCGCAGCCGACGCCAGACCGACCGACAAAAATGTCGACGCGAGCAAACATCGTGAAAGGAATTGGCGGCGAATCATGCTGACCATAACTTAACAAATCTTCCCGCAACTTTACCGCGTCGCGATGGAATTTAGAGTCTGGGTCGCGATCAAATCGATGTCCTTGCAAACATCCTTTACTCGTTACTGGAGTCAGCCATGAAAATTCGTAACAGATTTTTCGGTGCCACGCTTGCAGCCGTAGGGCTGCTCGGCGGCGGGAGCATCGTCAGCGCAAATACCGCAGCCGCCCAGCCGGCAGAGCCCCCGTCAGCGTCGCCGGACGAGCGAGGTGAACGGCCAGATCGTCGTGGCGGCGGTATGGAGCGCCTATTTGCCGACCTGAATTTGTCCGATACTCAGCGCACTCAAGTGCAGTCCATCATGGATAAGCATCGCGAGGCAACACAACCGCTGCGCGAGCAAATGCGCTCGGGTCAGGGGCGTGCGGACAGGTCCTCTATTCGCGAGCAGATGCGGGCTGCGCAGCAAAAACTGAATGACGATCTGAGCGCTGTATTGACGCCTGAGCAACGACAGCAGTTCGAGGCAAAGCAGTCCGAAATGCGCGAGCGCATGCAAAACCGCCAGCGCGGCGATCGTGGCGAACGTCGTCGGCAGAATCGATGAAACGCGTTAATCGGAGGTAGGCTGCTGCTCCACGGGCCACACCCGTCGCCCGCGCGCAATCGTCTCGAGCACTTGCAGATCCCGAAGATTTTCGGGATCAATGCTCAGCGGATCAGCCGAGAGCACGACGAGATCTGCCTGCTTGCCGACCTCGATCGAACCTTTGATTGACTCGTCGCCTTCTTGTCGCGCGGCCTGAAGCGTGATTGCCGCCAGCGCCTCCCACGTGGTGAGGCGCTGTGCGGGGCCGAGAATATCGCCGCTGCGCGAACGTCGAGTGGTTGCTGACCACAGTGTGCCGAGCATATTGGGTGGAACGACGGGCGTGTCGGTATGCAGCGTGAAGGCAACTTTGCGCTCGACGGCCGAACGCGTTGGGCTGATGCGATCGGCGCGCACCGGGCCCAGTGTCTCTTCGCGATGCCAGTCGCCCCAATAAAAAGTGTGGCCCACAAAGAATGAAGCGGTCATGCCGAGGCTTGCCATGCGATCGAGTTGATCATCGCGCACCGTTTGTGCATGGATCATCACGACATCAGGTTTTTTTGAGGCATCTGCCTGCTTCGCCGCCGCCACGGCATCGATCAGCATTTCGGCAGCGGCATCACCGTTGGCGTGAGCAAGCACCGGAATGTTGTGCACTGCAGCTTCGGCGATGACGCGCTTGACGGTCTCCGCGGGTAGCGTCGGATAGCCCACGTAATCTTTTTTTTGTCCGGCGGGGGGGACTCGATACGCTTGCGACAAAAATGCCGTCTTGCCCTGCGGACTGCCATCGAGAATCAACTTGATGCCATAGTGTTTGAGGCCGCGATCGTAGGTCCGAGCACTCGTGAATTTATCGAGCTTCAGGGCGACCGGTGACCACATCTGGTAGGTCACCACATCGAGATCGAGCAAACCACGACGCGCCGCTTCATCCAGCAAGGCTTTGGTTGGTGCAACCAGTGCGCCATCTTGCACCGTGGTGACGCCCATGCGGGCGTAATAGCGCTGGGCTGCCGAGAGGTTTACCAGCGACTGCTCCAAGTTGGGCAGAGGGACTTTTTCGCGGACTGCATTAAAGGCCGTTTCTTCCAGTACGCCATCGGGCTCGCGTGAATCCTTGCGACGGCGAATGACGCCGCCTGCCGGATCCGGAGTGCTTGCACCGACCCCGGCAAGTTTCAGCATGGCGGAATTCGCTGCAGCAAGATGACCCGAGACATGGCTGATCATGATCGGATGCGCTGACGACACGGCATCGAGGTCATCGCGAGTCGGATGGCGCTTTTCTTTGAGCTGGGCATCGTCATAGCCGAAGCCGATGACCAAGGCGTCGGCCGGAAGCTGTCGTTCAGTGATGAACCGACGCAGGGCGTTCTGCAGATCGGCGATGCTGCGGACCTCACCAACCGGCGGTGCGGAGAGATCGGCAAGGCTAAGAGTCGAACTGGTCGCGGTGAGATGGCCGTGCGCATCAATGAAACCGGGCACAAGCGCTTTGTTCCCGAGTTCAATCAGCCGGGTTTTTTTCCCTTGATGCTTCAAAACGTCTTGCCGCGAGCCGACAGCGATGATGCGATCACCCGCGATCGCGACGGCTTCGGCTCGCCCGCGCGGATCGGTCTCGCCACCCGCCATCGTGATGACTCGCCCGACATAGATGAGGTCGGCATCGGTAGCAGCCACGGCGCCGAGCGTGGAAAGACTGAGTCCAAAAGGCGCCAGCAGACGCCATAGGGGTTTTGATCGCCCTGAATTAATAGCCATTTAGCGCTTCCTCGATAATCGCGGCGCAGCGTACCATTTCAGGCATGCGGTCACGCCAAAACACCCAAGTCGTCGTCGTTGGTAGTTCGAACACCGACATGGCTGTACGTGCAGCGCATTTGCCCAAGCCCGGCGAGACGATTCTCGGTGGCGAGTTTCTGATGGCTGCGGGTGGCAAGGGTGCAAATCAGGCGGTCGCTGCCGCGCGGCTCGGTGCTGCAGTGACTTTCATTGCGCGAGTGGGTCGTGACGATCTCGGCGATCAAGCGCTCGCAGGTCTGCGACGTGAACGCATCAATGTCGATCACGTCAGTCGTGACCCGCGGGCTCGTTCGGGCGTTGCGCTCATCACGGTGGCCGACAACGGTGAGAACAGCATTACGGTGGCACCTGGCGCCAACGCTTTACTGAGGCCCGCGCACATCAAGCGTGCGCGTCGAGCATTTTCGGGTTGCGGTCCTTTGCTGGTACAACTCGAGACCCCGATCGACACGGTCACGACAGCCGTGGAGCTTGCACGGCAATCAGGCATGCCGGTGATTCTCAACCCTGCACCGGCTCAGCTGCTGCCCGAGTCGCTGCTGCGCAAAGTATCCATCATCACCCCCAACGAAACCGAGGCCGAGTGGCTGACAGGTGTCCGCGTTACTGACAATGCGAGTGCGGCGAGGGCTGCGGAAGCATTGCTTGCAAGCGGCATCTCGACGGTCATCATCACCTTGGGCGCACGTGGTGCATTTGTCGCTGCTCCCGATGGCACGAGACTCGTACCGGGGTTCAAAGTAAAAACGACTGACACCACAGCCGCGGGTGATGTGTTCAATGCAGCACTCGCGACAGCGCTTGCCGAGGGCAAGCTGCTGCAAAGCGCCGTGGTCTTTGCGAACGCCGCTGCTGCGTTATCAGTGACGCGGGCGGGTGCCCAGCCCTCGGCACCACGGCGTGCCGAAGTCGAGCGACTGCTCGAATCTGCTTCCCGTCAGGGCGCGATTGCCGCTGCACCCGGTCGGCGGGGGTCGGGTGCCCCAAAAAAATAACCATTCTCGAGAGCGATCGACTGTGCACTGCCCATGGTATCGCTCTGCTTGATCCGATGACCTTTCTTGCGCAGCAGCTCCAGCGTATCAGGATTGAAATTCGGCTCTACTTCCAGCGGGCCATCGCCTTGTGAGATCCGTGCCTGATGCGTCGCCTCATCGATATTGAGGCGAAAATCGACCACATTCACGAACACTTGCAGCACCGTATTGATGATGCGGCCGCCGCCCGGTGTCCCGAGCGCGAGCCAGGGTTTGCCATCACGAAAGACCAGTGTCGGCATCATGGTCGACATCATGCGTTTGCCCGGACGCATCGCGTTCGGTGGCTCGGGGTCGTTGCTTTCTGCTGCACGAAATTCCCGCTCGTGACTGAAATTGTTCATCTGATTATTGAGCAGGATGCCGGTGCCGTCGATCATCGCCCCCGAACCAAAATCGGATCCTAGCGTGTAGGTCACCGAGACAACATTGCCGTAGCGGTCAGCTACCGAGTAGTGCGTCGTGCTCGGACTCTCGTAGGCAAAAGGATCGCCGGCACGAATATCGTCATCATCATTGGCCTTGCGCAGGTTGATGAGCTTTGCGCGCTTGGCGGCGTAGGCTTTGGAGGTGATCCCCGTCAATGGCACTTTGGCATATGCCGTATCGCCAAAATGTCTTACGCGATCGCGATGACCGAGTCGCATGGTTTCGGCGAGCAGATGCAGTGACTCCGCGGAGCCTGCCGACAGGCGATCAAGCTCAAAGTTTTCGAGAATATTGAGCATCAGCAGCAAGGCCCCGCCGCCACTGGCGGGCGGAGGCGTATAGACCGTCGTTCCACGATAGGTGCCCACCAAAGGGGCGCGTTCGATGGCGCGATATGCAGCCAGGTCTTCTCGCGTGATGAGACCGCCATTACGTCGCATGTCCGCCTCGATACGCGTGGCGACTTCGCCGCGATAAAAAGCCTCTGCGCCACCGCTGGCGACTTGCTCCAATGTCCAGGCGAGTTGGGCTTGCTGCAATCGCTCGCCCGCCTTGTAGGCGCTGCCGTCCGCCTTGAAGAACGCCGACTTGGCCGTGGCACTTGCCTCGAGGCGCTTACGCCCCCAGCCGAAGACGAACGCTTCATCTGCGCTCAGCACCAACCCGTCGCGAGCGAGTGCCGTTGCCGGTTCGACCAATTTGTTCCAGGGATTACGACCATATTTTTGGTGTGCCATCCAGAGTCCAGCCACGGTTCCGGGCACGGCGGCTGCGCGATAGCCAACCGAGGCTTCGGGCCGTTCTTTGCCGCGAGCATCGACGAACATGTCGAGCTTGGCGGCGAGCGGGGCCACACTGCGAAAATCGATGACCGTGACCTTCTTTTCGTTGGCGAGGTAGGCGGTCATGAAGCCATCGCCGCCGATATTGCCGGCGCGGGGCAGGGTGACGGCGAGGGCGAAGCCCACGGCTACGGCCGCATCGATGGCATTGCCACCCTCTGCGAGTACCTTGGCGCCGATTTGGCTCGCCATTTCATTCTGGCTGACCACCATGCCCTGTAGCCCAACCCGCGGCGAATGAATACTCGGGTATTCGAGCAGCGACTGCTGCTGGGCTTCAGCCAGCGGGCCTCCTGCCAACAGGGTCAGCGATAGCGCCAGCGCAACCCAAATTCGCGCACGGACCTGGGCCCGGACGATGGCAAAGCTGAATGTCATTTCCCTCTCCGCAGATCCTTGTGGGATGGACAATATTAACGTGACAGGGGATATTTGTTTTTCACCTCTTGACCCTGTCGTTCAGACAAGGAGCTTGTCGACCATGCCCTCGCAGTTCTTAGCGAATTCTCGCGCCCTGAATCCCCGCGCCCAGATGATCCGCAGCCTCGTGTTTTCGACGGGTCTGATTTTCGCCACCGCCGCCGCTGCGCAGCAGAGCGCCGCGCCGCAAGCAGGCACCGAAGAAGAGCTCGTCGAAGTCGTGATCGTCGGCTCGCAGATTCGTGGTGCCAAGATTACCGAGGTGCTGCCGGTCACCGTCGTCGACAAAGAAGACATCATCGCGACCGCTGCGGTGTCGGGTGACGATCTCTACCGCTCGATTCCGCAGGCGGGTGATGTGAACTTCCAGGAGGCGCGCACGACGGGCAACCTGAACGATGCGCGCGGCGATACCTCGTCCATCAATCTGCGCAGCTTGGGTACCGGCAATACTTTGATGTTGTTGAATGGTCGTCGAGTGGTGCCTGCCCCGGGCACGCAGACCGAAAATTTCGTGCCGGTGCAGACGGCGAACACCAACGCGTTCCCGGTTGCTGGCGTGAGGCGCGTCGAGGTGCTGCGCGATGGCGCTGCAGCCATTTACGGTACCGACGCTGTCGCCGGCGTCGTCAACACCGTGCTGGAATCAGACTTCGAAGGTCTGCGCATGGAGGCGCAGTACGGCGGCTCAGAGGGCACACCCCATCGCGAAACCACGGTAAACCTCAAGGCCGGCACTCGTTTCGAAAACGGCACACGTCTTGCGGTCTATGCAGGGTACTACACGCGCAATCGTCTGCTGGCGACTGATCGTGACTACGCCGCTAGCGAAGATCATCGGTGGAAAGTTGCTGACACGCCGTGGGCAGGCGATACCGCGTTCGACAACCGCACCACCTCGTCGCCGTGGGGTTCTTTCACGGTCGTTCCAAGCACGGTGGCTGTTCGTCAGGGGACGACCGCGCTCACCACTTCGGGGGTTTTTCGCGTCGAACCGATCTCCAACACGGCGGCAGGTTGCAGCAGCACCACTTACAGCAGCAATCTTTGCCTGCGTGCCGGCACGATTACCGGTGCTGTCGATCGTGAGCTGCGTTACAACGAGAATGCTGATCGCACCCTGAAAGGCGCTGTCGATCGCTACAACGCCTTCACCACGATCAGTCGGAATTTCGGCGATCTCGAATTCTTTGGTGAAGCCGGCTACTACCGCGCTTTCTTCTCCGGACTTCGTGAGCAGTCGGCGCCGCTCGCAAGCGCGGTGATCTCCATCCCGGCCTCGAACTTTTACAATCCGTTCGGCGCCACCACCATCAACGGCGTGGCCAACCCGAATCGCTTGCCGAATCTCGTGAACGTGCCGGCGGCCGGTCTGCCGCTTCGCATCACGACTTATCGACCGGTAGACACCGGTCCGCGCGTCTACGAAGTGACCGACGACAGCTATCGTCTGCTGGCGGGCTTGCGTGGCCAGAAGTGGGGTTACGACTGGGAATCTGCCCTCGTTTATTCATGGGCGAAGACCGACGATTTCACGACCAACGCCGTGAGCAATACGCGCTTCCAGCAGGCGCTCGCCAAGTCGACGCCCGATGCCTACAACCCGTTCAACGGCGGCAACCAGTTAGTGTACTCGGGTTCGGATACCACCCCGAGCGATGCGGCCACGATCAAAAGTTTCCTCGTCGGCGTGAATCGTATCAGCGAAACGTCGCTTTCCATGTGGGACCTGAAAGCCTCACGACCCGATGTGATGGCCCTGCCGGGTGGTGATGTCGGCATCGCTGCGGGTGTCGAAGTGCGTCGTGAAAGCTATGTTGACAATCGCGATCCGCGACTCGACGGTACGATCAAATACACCGATATTGTGAGCAACATCACGTACGGCACAGATGTCATGGGCGCGAGCCCGTCGCCAGACGTGCGTGCGCATCGCTCCATCATCTCGGGTTATCTCGAGCTCGCCGTGCCTGTGGTGTCGCCCGATATGGAGATTCCGCTCGTGAAATCGGTGGAGATGCAGCTTGCGGGTCGCACCGAGCGTTATTCCGATTTTGGCACGGTCACCAAACCAAAGATTGCGCTCAACTGGACGATCGCCGATTGGCTTGCACTGCGCGGTTCCGCCTCGCAAGCTTTCCGTGCGCCCAATCTGCCGCAGTTCTATAGCTCGGGTACACAGGTCAGCAACACGCGCACCGACTTCGCGTTCTGCCGAATCAATGCCGTGACTTGTGCGGGTGCCAGCACGATCGAGGTTCGATCCGGTAACCAGGGTCTTGGCCCCGAAGAGGCCGATAACCTTTCGGCAGGCATCATCCTGCAACCCACGTTCCTGCCGGACGGGGCGGGCAAGTTGTCGCTGTCGGTCGACTATTGGTCGATCAAGCAAACCGAGGTCATTGGCATCGAGGGCGGACAGGTGCAGTTGCTATACGACTACCTGCTGCGTCTCGATGGGCAGAGCAACCCGAATCTGGTTCGTGACCCGCCCGTGGGCACCAATCGTGTCGGGCAGCTGCTGCAGATCAACGACAACTATTTCAACATCACGCCGCGGCAACTCGAGGGTTTTGACGCCAGCCTGCGTTATGAGCTGCGACGTACCAAGCTTGGTTCATTCACCTTCACCGTCAACGCTGCCAAGCTGACCAAGTTTGAGCAGCAGCCCACCGAGATGGCGAGCAAGGTGATCGCGGCCAACAATGCAGGCCGGCTTGGCTCGGGCATCGTGATTACCGCTGCAGGCAATCAAATTGGCGTCAACGGCAATCCGGAATGGCGCGGTTCGGCTTCGCTGACTTGGCGCGAAAAACAATGGCGGGCAGGTTTGTTCGCCAATTATGTGGGCTCGGTATTCGATACCGGTCCCGCTGCGATCAATGGTCAATTGTTTGAGGTCGAGAGCTGGACCACTGTGAGCCTTTACGGTCAGTACGACTTCCGTCGTCGTGACGATCTGCTCGACCGTACCTCACTCCGTCTCGGCGTTCGCAATATCGAAGATAAAGATCCGCCGATTACATCGACCAACTTCGGCTACTTCGGCAGCCTTGCGAATGCGACGGGCAGATATGTCTATGCCACGCTCTCGAAGAGCTTCTGAAGTCACAGCCCTTGTCTGAGCCGCCCGACGCATCGAGCAACGCGCTCGAGATGCGTCGGCGCGGCAAGGCTGTTTTCATTGGCTCGATCGGTAATCTCGTCGAGTGGTACGACTTCTACGCGTACGCAGCTTTTGCGCTGTACTTTGCGCACCTGTTCTTTCCGGGTGACGATCCAGTCGTTCAGCAGTTGAACGCGGCAGTGCTCTTTGCGCTGGGCTTTGTGGTGAGACCACTGGGCGCCATGATCTTTGGGCAGATTGCGGATCGTCGTGGGCGTCGTACCGCGCTCACACTGTCAGTAGCACTGATGTGCTTCGGCTCACTGATTATCGCCATTGCACCCACCTACGCCATGGTGGGTGCCTTGGCGCCTGCTGTGCTGTTGGCTGCGAGAATTCTGCAGGGTCTGAGCCTGGGCGGTGAATATGGTGCGAGTGCGACCTATCTCAGTGAGGTCGCGCATCCGCGACATCGCGGATTCTTTTCGAGTTTTCAGTACGTAACCTTGATCGGCGGACAGCTCTGCGCTCTGCTTGTGCTGCTGGTTCTTCAGCAATTCATTCTCTCACGCGAGCAGCTGATGGACTGGGGATGGCGCATTCCGTTCGTGATCGGTGCGTTGCTTGCGGTGGTCGCTGCGCTCATGCGCCGCAATCTGCAGGAGACCGAATTCTTCGAACGGGCGCGCCCAAGCAACAAGGCCGCCGGTAGTTCGCTGCGTGCTCTGCTTGAACATCCGCGCGAAACGGCGCTGGTCGTCGGTCTTACCCTGGGCGGTACGGTCGCGTTTTATACCTACACGACCTACATGCAGAAATATCTCAAGCTGACGGTCAAACTCACTGACGTCGAAACCACGTTGGTGACTGCGGGTTCGTTGTTGTTTGCGATGTTGTTACAGCCGATCTACGGCGCTCTTTCTGACGTGGTGGGTCGCCGTCCCTTGCTGGTGGGTTTTGGCATCGCCGGAACTTTGTTGACCGTGCCTTTGCTGACGGCACTGCAGAGTGCCTCGACGCCGTGGCATGCGTTTTTGTTTTTGGCTTTCGCTTGGGTGATTGTTTCGGGTTACACCTCGATCAATGCCATCGTCAAAGCAGAGCTCTTCCCGACTCATGTACGCGCCACAGGCGTGGCCGTGCCCTATGCCATCACGGTGTCACTGTTCGGTGGCAGTGCCGAGTCGGTGGCGCTGTGGTTCAAGTCGATTGGGCGCGAGAGTTGGTTTTATTACTACCTGACCGCTTGCATCGCGACCTCGCTGATCGTCTACCTGTTCATGCGGGATACCCGCGATCACTCCGCGTTGAACCGATAGCAATCGGGCTTGCGGCGTTACCCGCACAGGGCGCGTTGCCGCACGGCGATAGATTTCATCTATCCCCAAAATCCAAACAGTCAATTTCAAGAGGGCATGTCTTGTTCGACATCCTTGACGGCCTCGATCTTTTGTTTGGAGTTTTTACCATGCGACTCAACGCGACCTCGATGATCATCGCGGCAGTGCTCACTGCTGCTTCGGCACTGCATGCCGCTCCGGCTGCTGCGGCCGGGCCCAACGCGTCCAACCAATTCTGGTGGCCGGAGAAGCTCGACCTGCGACCGCTGCGGCAGCACGGCGCTGAGTCGAACCCCTTCGGCGACAATTTCAACTACGCCGAAGAATTCAAGAAACTCAATCTCGATGCCGTGAAGAAGGACGTCGCGGCGCTGATGACCACATCACAGGCTTGGTGGCCGGCAGATTATGGTCACTATGGTCCGTTCTTCATTCGCATGGCTTGGCACAGCGCAGGTACCTATCGGCTCGGCGACGGTCGCGGTGGTGCTGACGGGCAATGTCGCTCTCGAATCCATGGGTTTCAAAACTTTTGGTTTCGCGGGTGGACGCGCCGACGACTGGGAAGCGGACATCACTTACTGGGGCCCGGAGGGCAAGTTCCTCGCCGACACTCGACACAGTGGCGATCGCAAGCTGCAAAAGCCGCTTGGCGCCGTGCAGATGGGGCTGATCTATGTGAACCCCGAGGGTCCGAACGGCAAGCCTGATCCGCTCGCTGCGGCTCGCGACATTCGCGAGACCTTTGGACGCATGGCGATGAATGACGAAGAAACTGTAGCGCTCATTGCAGGGGGTCACACCTTCGACAAGGCGCACGGCGCTCACGATCCGTCCAAGTGTGTTGGTGCAGAGCCTGCCGCGGCCGCTGTCGAGGAACAGGGTTTTGGCTGGAAAAACAAGTGCGGCACGGGCAAGGGCGCCGACACCGCGACAAGTGGTCTCGAGGGTGCATGGTCGGCGAATCCGATCGCTTGGACCACGCAGTACCTCGACAATCTTTTCACTTTTGACTGGGAGCAGAGCCGTAGCCCGGGTGGCGCCATCCAGTGGGTGCCCACCGACAAGGGTGCGTGGAATCTCGTGCCGGATGCACACGACCCGACCAAGCGTCATCCGCCGATCATGTTCACGACGGATCTGTCGCTGAAGTTCGATCCTGAATATCGCAAGATCGCTGAGCGATTCCGCAAGAACCCGGATCAGTACGCTGATGCTTTCGCCCGCGCCTGGTTCAAATTGACCCATCGCGATCTTGGGCCGCGCACCCGCTATCTCGGTTCGAAGTTCCCCGCCGAGGTACTCGTTTGGCAAGATCCGATCCCTGCGGTCGATCACCCGCTGGTCGACGCCAAAGATATCGCGCAGCTGAAGTCGCGTATCGCTGCGTCGGGTCTGGGAACGGCTGAGCTCGTGCGTACGGCTTGGGCGTCGGCGTCGACCTATCGTGGCACCGACATGCGTGGTGGTGCGAATGGCGCCCGCGTGCGACTTGACCCGCAGAATACTTGGGCGGTGAATGATCCGGCTGAGCTTGCTCGGGTCCTCAAGCAGCTCGAGTCCATTCAGCGAGATTTCAATGGCACTCAAAACGGCGGCAAAAAGGTCTCGATGGCGGATCTGATCGTGCTCGCCGGCGTGGTGGCGATCGAGCAGTCGGCGAAGCGCTCAGGCGTCGAGGTCAAAGTGCCGTTTACGCCGGGTCGCATGGATGCGTCGCAAGCGCAGACCGATGTGGCCTCGTTCCGTCCGCTGGAACCGACCGCCGATGGATTCCGCAACTTCTATGGCCAGGGTAACTACCTCTCGCCTGCCGAGGCGCTGGTCGATCGGGCCAATCTGCTGACGCTGACCGTGCCCGAAATGACGGTGCTGGTGGGTGGTCTGCGGGCGCTCGGTGCGAACCACGCGCAGACTACGCATGGTGTATTGACGGCTCGTCCGGGGACGCTCTCCAACGATTTCTTCGTCAATCTGCTCGACATGCAGACCGCATGGCGCAAGTCGACGAGCACCGAGGGTGTATACGAAGGCGTTGATCGTACGACGGGCAAGGCCAAGTGGACGGCAACTCCGGTCGATCTGGTGTTCGGCTCGAATTCCGAGCTGCGGGCGGTGGCCGAGGTCTATGCTGCGAACGATGGCAAAGAAAAGTTCGTACGCGACTTCGTCAAGGCCTGGGACAAGGTGATGAACCTCGATCGAACCTGAGTCTTCGCGGTTATGCTGTCGGCATGTCACTCGAGCTCGCCCGCAAAGACCTGCCGCTGATAGGCGTCGACTTCGGCGGCACCAAAATCGAGGCTGCTGCGCTTGATGCGCAAGGTGTGCCGAGGGTCCGCCGGCGTGTAGCCACGCCGGCGGACTACCCCTCAGCGCTTGCAGCGGTTCGCGAGCTTGTCAGCGAGATCGAGGCGAACACGGCGGCTGTCGAACATGTGGGTGTCGGTGGTCCGGGATCGTTCTCGCCGCGCACGGGTTTGTTGCGCAACTCGAACACGCAGTACCTGAACGGTCGAGAGTTCGTGAAGGATCTCGAGCAGATTCTCGGCAAAGCCGTCCGCTACAGCAACGATGCCAATTGTCTGGCCCTGTCAGAGGCCGTGGACGGTGCGGCCGCAGGAGCCCGCGTGGTTTTTGCAGTCATCATCGGTACAGGTTGCGGTGGTGGCATCGTGGTCGACGGCAAACTCATCGAGGGCGCGAACGGCATAGGCGGGGAGTGGGGACATAACCCGTTGCCGTGGCCGGAGGAGTCGGAGCTGCGCGAGTCAGCGAGCTGTTGGTGCGGTCAACGAGGTTGTCTTGAAACCTGGATTTCGGGCTCGGGTTTGCAACGCGATTTTTTGGCTGCCACGGGCATCGCGCTCACCGGTCAAGAAATCATGGCTGGCGTGCGGCGTGGTGAGTCGGCTGCTGTCGCCGCCTTCGATCGTTACGTCGATCGCCTTGCGCGTGCCCTCGCCAGCGTCATCAATTTGATTGATCCGAACGTGATCGTCCTGGGCGGCGGTATGGCGAATATCGACGAGCTTTATGAACGCCTGCCGACATTGATTCGCCGTCATGTTTTCTCGGACGTGTGGGATTCAAGGTTGGTGCGTGCCCAGTGGGGAGATTCCTCTGGGGTGCGCGGTGCCGCGCGTCTTTGGCAGCAATCAAAGTAATCGATCAACCAGGCCCGACGTTCGTTCGACGGTATATTTGCAAGCGTCGAGCACAGATTGCGGATTGCCCCAGATTTCGACCTTCGAGCGGGCACGACTGACTGCGGTATACAGCAGCTCGCGCGTCATGATCGGGTTCGGCGTCGGCGGTAGCAGGATAAGTACCCGATCGAACTCCGATCCTTGGCTGCGGTGTACGGTCATTGCGAAGGCAGACTCATGCGGCGGCAGTCTCAGTGCCGACACGGTGCGCAGCGCGCCATCAAACGCCATAAAACAAGCCTTGAGCCTGCCATCCTGCGGATCGCGTGTGACGATGCCGCTGTCGCCGTTGTAGAGCTGCAGTCCATGGTCATTACGCGTGACCACGATCGGCCGCCGCTCGTAGAGTCTGCCAGCACGCCGTATGAGTCCTTCAGAGTCGAAAAGTCGCTCAATGATTTCATTGATAGCTTCGACTCCGAAAGGACCGCGACGCAGTGGGCAGAGGATGCGACTGGCAGCCAGCTCTGCCAGCATGGCCGCCGGCTCTTTTTGCGCGAGTGCGACACGCAGGCTCGCGACCGCCGATGATTTTTGCAGTGTGTCTGCGAACAGCTTGCGCTCCAACAGTGTGCGCTCTGGCGGGTTGATGAGACATATGTCGTCGTACTCTGCTGAATTCAGCAGTGCCAGAGCCTGTTCACCGTCACCATCGCGGATGGCGTTGCACAGACGACCGATGCCGCTCCGAGGTCCATGGCGATATTGCTTTTGCAAAGAAATGCGGGTGCTTGCGAGTGCAGGGTTTTTGCTGGCGGCAGCAGTAATGTCGGCAAGGACTGCCCCGGCTTCGACCGATGCAAGTTGATGGGGATCGCCGACGAGCACAACCTCCGCGGTGGACTTGAGAGCCGCGAACAGCTTTGCCATCAAGGGCAGGTCGACCATCGAGACTTCATCGATGATCAACACGTCAATCGGCAGCGGATTCTCCGCATCGTGCTTGAAAAATGCCGAGTCGCTGCGTGCGCCGAGCAGGCGGTGCAAGGTCGAAGCGGAGCGGGGCAGGCGCGCACGCTGTTCATCGGATAATGCGAGACGCTCGATTCCGCGGCGCAGGCTTTCCTCCATGCGATTCGCTGCTTTGCCTGTCGGCGCCGCGAGTGCGATGCGCGGTGATGGCGCGCGCGCGGCGACAGCCTGAAGATCATCGATGATACGAGTGGTTTTGCCTGTGCCTGGCCCACCGACGATGACTCTGAAGCGACCGGCGGAAATACGCAGGAGAATCGCCTCGGCTACGCGGCGTTCGTACTCTTCGTAGCGGTGCAGATACAGCCTGTTGCCACTGTCGAGTACCAAAGGCAGAAAGCGAGGCTCGCCAACCGCCACTACCCCGCTGCGAGAGAGATCCTCGCGCCAGACATCCACGCTGGGCCAGGGCGTGAGACGTGGCACCGCCGTCTCGGCCATTTTGGGTGCTCGCGACAGATCGAGACAAATATGACCCTGTCGCAGCACCAGACTCGTCAAAGCCGCAGCGGGTCCGATGAGCTTGGAGTTTTCGTTGGCGCGAAGAACGACCTGCCGCGCGAAGTGGCGATCGAGGGTCGAGAGGCCCTCTTGTCCCAGAAAGCTTTCGAGATCAGCGTTCATTGCCCGTGCTGCCTCGGTCGAAAATCACCTCGCCAAGACTGCGCAGAAACTTTGGCGTCGGTCTTGCAAAGTGCACGCCGCGTTCGGTTGCCGAAGGATCAAGTCCGCGCACGAAGATGTAGAAAATACCCCCGAAATGATCTTCGTATCGATAATCGGACAGGCGTTTTGACAGAAATCGTTCGAGCGCCAGCGCGTAAAGCCAGGACTGCAGATGATAAAGGTTATCCGTCATTGCACGATCCAGATGTGCTGGCGTGTAATCGCC
>JBJTAV010000046.1:0-2635 GCA_046091005.1 Gammaproteobacteria bacterium
ACCGAAACCGACGACCACGGCGAGTTCACGCCTTTCAAAGATGTCATTGTGCAGGCAGAGCCTGTGCTCAATTTGCGCTACGAGTATCTCGCCCAGTTGTGGGCGGTGATCATTGCGACGGGTATGGTCAAAGAAGAAGAGGGTCGAAAGTACGGCATCATTTTGCGTGATCCGAAACCGCGCCTTTTCGAAGCGCTGGGCGATTACGCTTATCAGGTGGCCCGCAAGGGCGTGGATGACGCGGGCACCGCCGAAAAACTCGAGGACCCGGTCGCCGAGAGTCGACGCATGCTCTTCGAGCGCATTTGTTGCAGCGTGCTCGAGGCGGAAATCAAGGCCTCGGGAACTCACAAGGCGTACCGATGACCGCGCAGACAGAGGCGGCTGGCGTCTATCCGAACCTGCTCGCACCGCTTGATCTTGGCTTTACTACGCTGCGCAATCGCGTGCTCATGGGCTCGATGCATACCGGGCTCGAGGATCGCGCCGAGCATCTGCCGCGACTCGCGGAATACTTTGCTGCACGGGCGCGAGGCGGTGTCGGCTTGATAGTCACGGGAGGTTATGCGCCCAATATCGAAGGCTGGTTAAGCCCGTTTGCCTCGCGACTCGCCACTCGCAAAGCGGCAGCGCAACACCGGACCATCACCGGGGCAGTGCATGCCGAGGGCGGGCGGATCGCGCTGCAGATCCTGCATGCGGGCCGCTATGGCTACCATCCTCTGTCGGTAGCGCCATCACGAATTCGCTCACCGATCACGCCATTCACGCCTCGCGCCCTGAGCACGGGCGGTGTGGAGCGACAGATCCGCGCCTTCGTGCGTTGCGCGACGCTGGCGCGCGAAGCCGGATACGACGGCGTCGAGGTGATGGGTTCCGAGGGCTATTTCATCAATGAATTCCTGGTAGCCGCAACCAATCGTCGTACCGACCGATGGGGCGGAAGCTTCGACAATCGGATGCGCCTGCCCGTCGAGATCGTGTCGCGGATACGCGAGGCGGTCGGTCACGACTTCATCATCATCTATCGGCTCTCGATCATTGATCTCATCCCCGAAGGCCAAACTTGGGATGAAGTCGTGCAGCTTGCCAAGGCCGTCGAGAGTGTGGGTGCGAGCATCATCAACTCGGGAATAGGCTGGCACGAGGCGCGCATACCGACGATCGCCACTTCTGTTCCACGGGCGGCTTTCACCTGGGTGACACGCAAGCTCAAGAGCGAGCTGTCGGTTCCGTTGTGCACCAGCAACCGTATCAACACGCCGGAGGTTGCCGAGCGGGTGCTTGCCGAGGGCGATGCCGATCTTGTTTCGATGGCCAGGCCGCTGCTGGCTGATCCCGACTTCGTACGCAAGACGAGTGAGGGCCGAGCACGCAGCATCAATACCTGCATCGCCTGTAATCAGGCCTGCCTCGACCACACCTTCTCGCGCCAGCTCGCCAGCTGTCTCGTCAATCCCTATGCCTGCCACGAGACCGAGCTCATCAAACAGCCTGCATCGAGCAGCAAGCGGATCGCCGTCGTGGGTGCAGGGCCTGCAGGTCTTGCCGCGGCAACGACGCTGGCCGAGCGTGGGCATCAGGTTACGCTGTTCGAGACCGATACGCGTATCGGTGGGCAGTTCAATCTCGCCAAGCGCATCCCTGGCAAAGAAGAATTCGACGAGACGCTGCGTTATTTCGAAGAGCGCCTGCACGAAACCGGCGTCCATCTGCAACTCGGTCGTGCGGTGTCGGCGCAAGATCTTGTTACCGCGGGTTTTGAAGAGGTAGTCATCGCCACCGGCGTAGTACCCCGCGATCCAAAGATTTCGGGGCAGTCTCACCCGTCGGTCATGAGTTATCTCGATGTGCTCACGGGTCGACGCAGCGTGGGTGCCCGGGTTGCCATTCTCGGCGCAGGCGGTATCGGCTTTGACGTTGCCGAGTTTCTGGTTCACGAGGGCTCATCGGCCACAGGCCATTCGACCACGCTCGACCCACTGGCCTGGCGGCGCGAGTGGGGTGTGATCGACCCGGCGCTGGCGCGCGGGGGATTAACCACGCCCAAGCCCGCGCCACCAGCTCGCGAGGTGTATCTGTTGCAGCGCAAGGTGGGCAGACCCGGGGTGGGGCTTGGCAAGACAACGGGCTGGATTCATCGCGCGGCCCTCAAAATGAAGCGAGTGCAGATGCTGCCAGGGGTCAAATACCAGCATATCGATGACGCCGGCCTGCACATTCTCGAGGGTGAGCAGCCGCGAACGCTGTCGGTCGACAGCATTGTGCTCTGCACGGGCCAGGAGCCCCGTCGAGAGCTTGAGGCGCCGCTGCGGGCGGCGGGGCTCTCGGTGCACCTCGTGGGTGGCGCGGATGTCGCCACCGAGCTCGACGCCAAGCGGGCGATCCGTCAGGCGACGCTGCTGGCGCTGACGCTCTAGGACCCGCCACGCAGGCACAGTCTCCGGTCGGTCTGCCCGGCGGGGGCTTTCGAGTATCATTTGCGCTCTGGGGCCCGTCCTGCCCCGCAGCCAGTGTGATGAGGTCGACATGCCCCTGACGATCGGTGTCCTCCGGGAAACTTTTGCCGGCGAAAAGCGCGTGGCCGCAGCGCCCGAAGTAGTCGAAAAGCTGATCAAGCTCGGCTTTGGCGTAA
>JBJTAV010000047.1:0-19444 GCA_046091005.1 Gammaproteobacteria bacterium
CATATGAGTCGGCGGGCTTGACCATGTGCACGAGCTCGACTTTGTCGAACTGGTGCTGGCGAATCATGCCGCGCGTGTCTTTGCCTGCAGCGCCAGCCTCGGAGCGAAAGCAAGGCGTATGCGCGACGTAGCGCATGGGCAGCTGCTCGGGCGTCATGATCTGCTCGCGCACGAGATTGGTGACCGGTACTTCGGCGGTCGGAATCAAATAAAGCGCGCGCTCTCCTTTTAGCGCAAAGAGGTCTTGCTCAAACTTGGGTAAGTTCCCGGTGCCGGTGAGCGCGTCGCCCGAGACAATGTAGGGCGCGTAAATTTCTTGATAACCGTGATCGCCGGTGTGCAGATCGAGCATGAACTGCGCGAGCGCCCGATGCAGACGGGCAATACCGCCACGCAGCACGGCAAAGCGCGATCCGGAGATTCGCCCCGCCGCTTCAAAGTCGAGACCGCCGAGTTTGGCGCCGACATCCACGTGATCGAGTGGCGTGAACTCGAAGCTGCGCGGTGTGCCGTGACGACGCACTTCGACATTGGCGCTTTCATCGCGTCCTTCGGGAACGGAGTCGTGCAACAAATTGGGCAGACCCATGAGCCAAGCATCCGACTCGGCCTGCACGGCGTTGAGTGCCGTCTCGGCGTTCGTGAGTTGCTGCGTGAGTTCTTCGCCGCGTTTCAGCAGGGCACTTGCGTCTTCACCCTTGCCCTTGGCCATGCCCACCGCTTTGGCATTGGCATTGCGTTCGGAGCGCAGGCGATCGGCCTCGATCTGCACTTGCTTGCGACGCTCTTCGAGACTGCGGAACGCCGCAAGGTCGAGCACAAAGCCGCGCCGCGCGAGATTGCGCGCGACGTTTTCGGTATCGGTTCTGAGTTGCTTCGAGTCGAGCATGTGAGCGTAAAGTCCTTGATCTTTGGTTAAATCTTTGGCCGTAGGCCATTTCAACTGCTGGCGAGTACACGCCCTGCGGCTGCCGCCGCAATGCACAGCAACATCGTCAGCGACACATAAGCTGCGGCACGCAAAACCGCACCGCTTTCGGCGAGCGTCACGGTTTCGAGCGCGAACGCCGAATAGGTGGTGAAGCCCCCGAGCACGCCCGTCATCCAAAATAGCCGCAGGGCCTCGGCGCTTGCACCGGTCGCCGCCGCGCGGCTCGCAAGCCACACCGACAGCGCGCCGATTGCAAAACTACCGGCCACGTTCACGCTCATTGTAGCGAGCGGCCATCCGCCAGGCACCGTGGGCAAGAGTCTTGCCATGGCATACCGCCCCACCCCGCCCACGGCGCTGCCCAAGGCAACCCAGACCCAAAGCGGCATAGGCTATTTTCTCCGCAGGCGAGCGAGCGCCTCGCCGATTTTGATTTCGAGCCCCCGTTCGACCGGGCGGTAATACCGACGATCGGGCATTTCATCGGGCAGATAGCGCTCGCCCGTGGCGTAGGCCTCGGGTTCATCGTGCGCATAACGATACCCGGCACCATAACCGAGATTTTTCATGAGCCGCGTCTGCGCATTGCGAAAACGCAGCGGCACCTCGAGCGTGCCGAATTTTTCGACGTCGGCCATCGCCTCGTTGAAACCGGTATAGACCGCATTACTTTTGGGCGCGCAGGCGAGATAGACGATGGCGTTCGCGAGTGCGAGTTCACCCTCGGGGCTGCCGAGACGATCGTAAGCCTCCCAGGCATCGATCGCGATTTGCAGTCCGCGCGGGTCTGCAAGACCGATATCCTCGACCGCCATGCGCGTGATGCGCCGCGCGAGATACGCGGGGTCACAACCACCATCGACCATGCGCGAGAACCAATAAAGCGCCGCATCGGGATCGGTACCCCGCACGCATTTGTGCAGCGCCGACATCTGGTCATAAAACTGATCGCCGCCTTTGTCGAAACGCCGCCGCGTACCACTTGCAACCTCGGCAGCCTGCGCGGCAGTGATACGCCCCTCGATGGCCAAATCGGCGGCGATCTCCAGCATGTTGAGCGCACGACGCGCATCGCCATCGGCCGCAGCGACCAGCAGCCGCAGCGCCTCGTCATCGATCGCGAGCTTCTGTGCGCCGAGTCCGCGCTCCTCATCGGCGAGCGCGCGCCGCAGCAAAGCCTCGAGACTCGCCGCATCAAGCGACTTGAGCACATAGACGCGGGCGCGCGACAACAAGGCACTCACCACTTCGAACGACGGATTTTCGGTGGTGGCACCGATGAAGGTCAGCGTCCCGTCCTCGAGATACGGCAGGAAAGTGTCTTGCTGCGATTTGTTGAAGCGATGCACCTCGTCCAGAAAAAGCACGGTGCGTCGGCCTGTGGCAGCGCGCTCGGTCTGCGCTTTTTCGACGGCCGCGCGCACATCTTTGACCCCAGCCATCACCGCCGAGAGGGCGATGAACTGCGCATCGGAAGCCTTGGCAATGAGTCGTGCGAGCGTCGTCTTGCCACTTCCCGGCGGTCCCCAAAGAATAAGGGAGTGCAATTGACCAGACTCGATCGCCGCCCGCAGCGGTTTGCCCTGGGCGATGACCTGCACCTGCCCGACGAACTCGTCGAGGCTGCGTGGCCGCATGCGATCGGCGAGCGGGCGGTTCAGTTCTGCGGCAGCCATCGTTCGACACGCTGTAGCCAAGAGTCGCGGCTGGCGAGCGACAGCAAGAGAGCGAGCACGATCCCGACCCCATCAGCGTAGACGTCGGCGAACTCCGCGCTGCGACCGAGCGCCATGATGTCCTGGGCGATTTCTATGCCGATGCCGATGGCGAGCATCAGCAGCGCGACGGCGAGATACAAGCGCCGCTCGACGAGGGCCGCAAACCAGAGTGTCAGCGCAAAGAAACCAAGCGCATGCGAGAGTTTGTCGGGGATGAGAAACACTCCCCCTTGACCCGCGGGCTCGAGACAAAAATAAAGCAGCACGGCGAGCGCGCCTGCGCCAAAGAAACTCCACAGCGGCAGATAACGCAGCGTTCGCATCATTCCACCGGCTTGCCAATCACATCGGCGCCTGCAGGCGGCTCGAAGCGCAGCAGAGCGAGATCGAGACGAGGGTTGCGGATCCCGTTCTCGAACAGCAGCAAGGCTTTTTGTCCGAGCTTGTCGTCGATCTCGAGGCGACGCAGCTCGAGGCCTGCAAAGCCGAAGCGCGCCTCGCGAAAATCGCCGCCGGCGCCCAAGGGCTGCACCTTGACCCACTCGAGACCCTCTCGCTTGCCCGCGGCCAATACTTTGAAGGTAGCGCGCAGCGGCGCCGTACCGGCGAGCAACATGGCCGGTGTTGCCGACAGCGCCGTGCCCGCCGCACGCACCGTCACTTGCTCGAGATCGCGGTCATAGAACCAGACGTTGCGACCATCGGCGACCATGACCTGTTCTGGCGGGCCGATGACCCAGCGGAACTTGCCGGGTCGCTGCACGATGAGCTGCCCACGCTGCGTCTCGCGCAGGCGACCGCGCGAGTCGCTCATCGACTGCGTGAATTGCGCGCGCCACGAAACGAGACCCTCAAGGTATCGGTCTAGCGCCGTAAGTTCCTCGGCCGTTGCCGTCACTGCACCGAGCACGGACAACAGCAACGCGGACAGCGTTGCGAGGCGCATGCGACGGATCACTCGGCTGAGGGCGCGGGCACGAGAATCTCGCGACCGCCGTTGGGCTGCAGCGGACCGACAAGGCCCGCGGCCTCCATCGATTCGATCAGGCGTGCAGCGCGGTTGTAGCCGATCTTGAGTCGACGCTGCACATAAGAAATGGAGGGCTTGCGCTCATTGACGACGATTTTGACGGCTTCGTCGTAGAGCGCGTCCTGCTCGGCATCGCCACCGAGCGTGCCATCGCCCTCGCCTTCTTCGGGGGCAAGACCGGGCACGGGACCCTTCGGCCCCGAGAGTACTTCTTCGAGGTAATCGGGCGCGCCCGCCTTGCGCAGCGCCTCCACCACGCGATGCACTTCGGCATCGGCAACGTAAGCACCGTGCACGCGATTGGGCATGGACGTGCCGGGCGGGAGGTAGAGCATGTCGCCGTGACCTAGCAAAGATTCCGCGCCGCTCTGATCGAGGATGGTCCGTGAATCGACCTTGGCCGATACCTGAAAGGCGATGCGCGTCGGAATATTGGCCTTGATGAGTCCCGTGATCACATCGACCGAGGGACGTTGCGTGGCCAAAATCAGGTGTATGCCCGAGGCGCGCGCTTTTTGCGCAAGACGCGCAATCAGTTCTTCGACCTTTTTGCCGACGATCATCATGAGATCGGCGAGCTCGTCGATGATCACCACGATGAACGGCAGCGGCACGAGATCGGGAATTTGCGACTGATCGAAGGCTGGATCATTCGCCGCGCGCGCTAGCATCACCGGATCTTTGATCGGCTTCTTGGCTTCGGTGGCATCGCGCACCTTGCGATTGAAGCCCGCGATATTGCGCACGCCGAGGGCGGCCATGAGCTGATAGCGACGCTCCATTTCAGCGACACACCAGCGCAGCGCATTGGCGGCGTGCTTCATGTCCGTGACCACGGGTGCGAGCAGATGTGGAATACCCTCGTACACCGAGAGCTCGAGCATCTTGGGGTCGATCATGATGAGGCGCACATCTTCGGCGGTGCTCTTGTAGAGCATCGAGAGCACCATGGCATTGATGGCCACCGACTTGCCCGAGCCCGTGGTACCGGCGACCAGCAGATGCGGCATGCGCTGCAGATCGGCGACGACCGGCGCGCCGCCAATATCTTTGCCGAGTGCCAGTGCGAGCGGCGAGCCGATGTCGTCATAGGCTTTCGACTTGACGATTTCGCCGAGCGTGACGATCTCGCGCCGCTCGTTCGGAATCTCGAGACCCATGACCGATTTGCCAGGGATGACCTCGACCACGCGCACGCTGATCGCCGAGAGGGCGCGCGCGAGATCTTTGGAGAGCGAACTGATCTGACTCGCCTTGACGCCCGGCGCCGGGCGCAGTTCGAAGCGCGTAACCACCGGTCCTGGCAGCACGGCGACGACTTCGACCTCGACACCGAAATCTTTGAGCTTGAGCTCGACGAGGCGCGACATGGCCTCGAGCGACTCGGCCGAATAGCCGGTCTCGCGCGCCGGGGGGTCATCGAGTAACTGCAGCGGCGGCAGCTCGCCCGCCTTGGCCGTGAACAGCGGCACTTGCCGCTCTTTCTCGATGCGCTCACTCTTCTCGGGCTGCGGCGCTGGCGGTTCGATGCGCGGCTTCGAACGACTCGCGGCTTTTTTGGTCTCGACCTCGAGTGTTTCTTTGCGCGCCGCCTTGCGCTCCTCGCCCTCGGCGATGTCACGCTGCTGCAGCCGTCGCGCGCGCATCCAGTCGATGGCGTCCCAAAATCCGCCGCCGAGGCGGTCCATTACCGCAAGCCACGAAAGCCCGAAGGCCAGAGAGATTCCGGCCATGGCACAAGCGAGCGCCAGCAAAGTACCGCCCACGAAATTGAAATTACCCTGCATCCACTCGCCGACCAGACTGCCGACCACACCGCCTGCGCTCTGCCGCAAGATTCCGGGTGAGAAATGCAGCGTGGCAAGCGCGCAAGACGCCGCGAGCAAGAGCACGAACCCCCCGCCGCGCACAAATGTGTTGAGTCGCGAGGCCTGCTCGACCTTGGCGCGATCGCGGAACATCAACCAGCACGCCGCAGCGAGCATGATCGGAAAAAGATAAGCTGGGCCGCCGAACAGAAAGAACAGCGTGTCGGCGAGCCAAGCGCCCTGTCGGCCGATGAGGTTGTCGATCTCGGCGTCACCGGTGCCGGTGAAGGAGAACCCGGGGTCGCTCGGCCGGTAGGACAAGAGGGCCGCGAACAGCATGAGCGCGGCGACGCCCGTGAGGATGACCGCGCCTTCGCGCAGCGCGCGTTTGACGGTCTCGGTGAATCGGTGGGGTGCGTCAGCCTTGGCGGCGTTTTCGGGCAATGTAGTGCCTGTGCTTGAAACGTTGCAGTGCGCTGATTCTACGGGAATTGCCGGGTGCGCGACAGTTGGCGGCACCGCCGACAGGTGCATCCCGCCACGCTTGCCCCTAACATGCCGACATGGCTGTACAACATCACAAACTGATCATTCTCGGCTCAGGTCCCGCGGGCTACTCCGCGGCCGTATACGCCGCGCGCGCCAACCGCTCACCCGTGCTGATCGCGGGCATGCAGGAAGGCGGACAACTCATGACGACGACCGAGGTCGACAACTGGCCGGGCGATGCGCACGGTCTGCTTGGGCCCGCACTCATGGAACGCATGAAGGCGCATGCGCTGCGTTTCGGAACAGTCATGGTGAGCGATCACATCCACACCACGAAACTCGACGAGCGGCCGTTCAAGCTGATCGGCGATCGCGGCGAATACACCTGCGATGCGCTCATCATCGCGACCGGTGCCTCGGCACGTTATCTCGGGCTCGACTCCGAAGAAGCGTTCAAAGGCAAAGGCGTTTCGGCCTGCGCAACTTGCGACGGCTTTTTCTTCCGCGGTCAGTCGGTGGCCGTGGTCGGTGGCGGCAACACCGCCGTCGAAGAAGGGCTCTATCTGTCGAATATCGCCGGGCATGTCACCTTGGTGCATCGACGCGATCGTCTGCGCGCCGAAAAAATCATGCAGGATCGACTCTTCGAGCGTGAGCGCGCAGGCAAGATCCGAATTCTTTGGAACCATGCTGTCGATCAGGTGTTGGGTGATGACTCTGGCGTGACCGGACTGCGCGTGAGCGCGACGCAAGACGGCCGGACGATCGCCGGCGCAGCCACCACCGATATACCGGTCACCGGCGTCTTCATCGCCATCGGTCATACGCCGAACACCGAAATCTTTGCCGGGCAACTGGCGATGAAAGACGGTTATCTCAGCGTGCAGAGCGGCACCTCCGGCATGGCCACCGCGACTAGCGTACCCGGCGTATTCGCGGCGGGCGATGTGGCCGATCACGTGTATCGGCAAGCGATCACCTCGGCAGGCTCGGGCTGCATGGCAGCGCTGGATGCCGACCGCTGGCTCGAGCGCTTCGATCACGGCGGATGACACTCTCGGTCCGCCTCGTCGAACGGGTCGCGGACCTGCCGGCCGCCGACTGGAACGCTCTCGATCGCGGCGGTTTTCCGTTCTTGCGCCATGAGTTTCTGGCGGCACTCGAAAACACGCATTGCGTAGGGCCCGAGACCGGCTGGCGGCCTTGGCTGATCACGCTGCGCGATGCGCAGGGTCTCGCTGCGGCGGCGCCGGGTTGGCTCAAAGATGACTCTTACGGCGAATTCGTTTTTGATTTCGCTTGGGCGCAGGCCTATGCACGACACGGCCTGCGTTATTACCCGAAGCTCGTGATCGCGGCGCCCTTCACGCCGGCCACGGGAGCGCGTCTGCTGCTGCGCAAAGATCTCGCCGCCGAGGCCACAACTGCTGCCGCGCTGCGGCGCCAACTGCAGCGCGCACTCCTCGATGCCGCCACCGACGCCGGCTTGTCATCCGCGCACATGCTCTTTCCGGTGTCGAGCGATCGCGAGGCGCTCGGCGAAGAGTGGCTCACGCGCATCGACTGTCACTTTCATTGGGCGAATCGCAGCTATGCGAGCTTCGACGAATTACTCGGCCGTTTCACGGCCGAAAAACGCAAAAAAGCCAAGCGCGAGCGACGACGCGTGGCCGAAGCCGGCATCCACTTCGAGAGCCGGCTCGGGAGCGAGGCCACACAAACCGAAATCCTCACCGCCTGGGAGTTGCACCGCATCACCTTCCTGCGTCGTGGCAACGAACCCTATCTCGGCGCCGAGACCTTCATGCAGATCGCGCGCACGATGGGTGATGCGCTGCTCTTCAAGTTTGCGAAACAAGGCGAAGAGATTGTCGCCGTCGCCGTGTTTTTCATTGGTGGGGACACGCTCTACGGCCGCTATTGGGGCGCTGCCGAGAATCATCACAGCCTGCACTTCGAAACCTGTTATCACCAAGGCATCGAGTTCTGCATCGAGCGCGGGCTCGCGCGCTTCGAGCCCGGCACACAAGGCGAACACAAGGTGAGTCGCGGCTTCGTGCCGACGACCACCTACTCCGCGCATTATATTTTTGAGCCGCGCTTTCGCGTAGCGATCGCCGATTACCTTGAGCGCGAGCGCGAGGCCGTCGAGCACTACGCGGCCGGTATTGCCGAACACGTGCCCTACCGCGAAACGCTGGAGACCCCGTGACCCCGCGGCCGCGCCGCACGCTCGTGTGGCTCGAGCCGGGGAGCGATCCGCAGGCTTTTCCGACTGCCGATGCCGCGCTCGACGAACCCTCGGGGTTGCTCGCTGCAGGCGGTGACCTGCGCCCGCAGCGACTGCTCGCGGCCTATCGGCGCGGCATCTTCCCGTGGTACTCGCCCGGGCAACCGATCCTCTGGTGGTGCCCGGATCCGCGCGAAGTGCTGTGGCCCGCAGAGTTTCGACGCAGCCGCAGTCTTGCCAAGCGCGAGCGCAACGCGGGTTTCGAGGTGCGGGAGAACACGGCCTTCGCGTCAGTCATCGATGCCTGCGCAGCACCGCGCGACGCCGACGGCGGCGGCACCTGGATCACGACCGAAATGCGCGATGCGTATCTCGAACTGCATCGGCAGGGCTTCGCCCACAGTATCGAAACTTGGCTCCATGACGAGCTCGTCGGTGGCCTCTACGGCGTACAACTCGGTGCGGTATTTTTCGGTGAATCGATGTTCAGTCGCGAGTCCGACGCGTCCAAGGTCGCGCTTTCCGGACTCGTGCGTCGCGCCGCGACCCGCGGCATCGAAGTCATCGATTGCCAAATGCCCACCCGGCACTTGGGTTCGCTCGGCAGCCGTCCCATCCCGCGCAGCGAATTTCTTGCCCTGCTCGCACGTTTGATTGATTCGCGGGAGGGGTTTGGGCAGAATCCACGCTCCTTTTAGCCGGGTGCCCACACACTGATGTCGAAAGAAGACGCGATCCAGATGGACGGCGAAGTCGTCGAGACGCTGCCGAACACCACTTTTCGCGTGAAGCTCAGCAATGGGCACATCGTCACGGCACACATCTCGGGCAAGATGCGCAAGAACTATATCCGCATCCTCACCGGCGACACCGTCACGGTCGAACTCACGCCCTACGATCTGACCAAAGGCCGCATCGTCTACCGCGGCCGCTAAGGCCACCACCGCCGCTACGCCGCGCCGCTAAGCCGCGCCGCTCTTGCGCCGCGCGACCTTCAATCGACGAGCGCGGGCTCCTCGCTCGGAATGCACTCGAGATCGAGGCCCGAACCATCCTTGTTGAGCGTTGCGCGTACCGTGCCGCCGTTCACGAGTTTGCCGAACAGCAATTCTTCGGCAAGCGGTCGCTTGATGTGCTCCTGGATCACGCGCGCCATCGGCCGCGCGCCCATCTTCGGATCGTAGCCCTTCTTCGCGAGCCAGCTGCGCGCCGCATCGTCGAGCACCAGCGCCACGCGCTTGCCCTCGAGCTGCGTTTCGATTTCGACCAAGAGCTTCTCGACCACGCGTTCGATGGTCGACTCATCAAGACCCCCGAACTGGATCACCGCATCGAGACGATTGCGGAATTCGGGGGAGAACAATTTTTTGATCGCCTCCATGCCATCGGTGGTGTTGTCCGAGGGCGTGAAACCGATCGAGGCCCGCGCCATGTCGGCGGCCCCCGCATTGGTCGTCATGACGATGATGACGTGACGGAAGTCGGCCTTGCGACCGTTGTTGTCGGTCAGCGTGCCGTGATCCATCACCTGCAGCAGCAGGTTGAAGACATCGGGGTGCGCCTTCTCGATTTCATCGAGCAGCAGCACGGCGTGCGGATGCTTGGAAATGGCCTCGGTCAGCAGCCCGCCCTGATCGAAGCCCACATAGCCCGGTGGCGCGCCGATGAGGCGCGAGACCGTGTGCCGCTCCATGTATTCGGACATATCGAAGCGAATGAATTCGATGCCGAGAGCGATCGCGAGCTGCCGCGTGACTTCGGTCTTGCCGACGCCCGTGGGGCCTGCGAACAAGAAGCTGCCGACCGGCTTGCGTGTGTCGCCGAGTCCCGAGCGCGCCATTTTGATGGCCGAAGACAAAGTTTCGACGGCCCTGTCCTGACCAAAGATCACGAGCTTGAGATTGCGTTCGAGATTACGCAGCACTTCTTTGTCGTTGCTCGAAACGGTCTTGGGCGGAATACGTGCGATGCGCGCAACGACCTCTTCGATGTGATGCACATCGACGACCGTCTCGCGCTCGGCCACGGGCTTGAGCCGCAGCCGCGCACCCGCTTCATCGACGACATCGATAGCCTTGTCGGGCAAGTGCCGCTCGTTGATATGCCTTGCCGAGAGTTCGGCGGCCGCCTTCAGTGCCGCATCGGTGTAGCTCACCTGATGATGCTCTTCGAAGCGGCTGCGCAGTCCCTTCAAAATTTCGGTGGTCTCGGGAACCGTGGGCTCGACGACATCGATTTTCTGGAAGCGCCGCGCGAGCGCGTGGTCCTTCTCGAAGATGCCGCGATATTCGTTATAGGTGGTCGAGCCGATGCAGCGCAGCTCGCCATTGGTGAGCACGGGCTTGATGAGATTGGACGCATCCATCACACCACCCGAAGCAGCGCCCGCGCCGATCACCGTATGAATTTCATCGATGAAGAGCACCGCGCCGGGTTGCTTCTTGAGTTCGGCGAGCACCGCCTTCAGACGCTTTTCGAAGTCGCCGCGATACTTGGTGCCGGCGATCAAAGAGCCCATGTCGAGCGAGTAGATGGTGCACTCGGTGAGTACCTCTGGCACCTGCCCCTCGACGATCCGCCGCGCCAAACCCTCGGCAATGGCGGTCTTGCCGACCCCTGCCTCACCCACATACAGCGGGTTGTTCTTGCGGCGCCGACAAAGAATTTCGATGGTGCGCTCGACTTCCATCTGCCGACCGATGAGCGGGTCGATCTTGCCCTCTTCGGCCATGCGGTTGAGATTGGTCGAATATTTTTCGAGCGCGCCGCCCTGATCGGCCTCGGGGCTGGCCTGCTGCGCGGCCGCCGGCTCTTCTTTCTGCTCACCGCGCTCGTCGGCAATCTTCGACATGCCGTGCGAGATGTAATTGACCACATCGAGACGCGACACATCCTGCCGACCGAGCAGAAACACCGCGTGGCTCTGCTTTTCGCTGAAGATGGCGACCAGCACGTTGCCGACCCCGACTTCTTTGCGACCGCTCGACTGCACGTGAAACACCGCGCGCTGCAGCACGCGCTGGAAACCTAGCGTTGGCTGCACCTCGCGCTCATCGCCCTCGGGCAGACGCGGCGTGCTCTGCTCGATGTGCTCGCGCAGATCGGCAGCGAGCCGCGGCGCATCGCCACCGCAGGCGCGCACGATTTCTTTGACGCGCGGCGTCTCGAGGATGGCGAGCAGCAAGTGCTCGACGGTGAGAAATTCATGACGGCCGTCACGCGCCATCTGAAAAGCGCTGTTGAGGCAGGATTCAAGTTCGTTGGACAACACGTGCAGGCACTCCGTCGCTGTTCCGGTTGCGTTTCAGGCTTCTTCCAGCGTGCACATCAGCGGATGCTGGTGATCGCGCGAATAGCGGGTCACCAGCGCCACCTTGGTCTCTGCGATATCGTGGGTGAACACTCCGCAGACACCCTTGCCGCGCATATGCACTTCGAGCATGACTTGGGTCGCTTGCGTGCGACCCATGACGAAGAACCGCTCGAGGACGTCCACCACGAACTCCATCGGGGTGTAGTCGTCGTTGAGCAGTATGACCTGAAACAACGGCGGCTGTTTGGTCTCGGGCGTGGCCTCGGCCACCGAGGTGTCGGCGGACGGGCGATTCTCTTCGGCAGGCATCAGCCTGTTATAGGGGTGGACCGTGGCGAACTCAAGTGTGGTCCGGCAGGCGGCTAGGTATCATTGCCGGCATGCGCTCAAGGGCTCTCGACCCCGCCGTCATCGTCATCGTTGTGCTAGGTCTGGCACTCGGTCTGCAACTTGCGTGGACCGTGACCGGAATCTTCGGCGCGCGCGACCGCGGCGGGCTTGACGCTGCGGCCGCTTTATCGGCGGCCTCGGGGCTTGATCCTCTCGATCGCATCAAGGCGGCGCGCCTCTTCGGTACCGCCGCGGGCGTGCCGACGGCAGCGGTCGCGGCGGCCCCGCCCGTCAGCACGCAGGGTCTCATCTTGGTCGGCGTTCTCGCCGCGAGCGACCCGCTCGCGGGCCGCGCCATCATCGGCGAGTCGGGCGTCGCAGCCCGAGTCTATGCCGTGGGCGCGATGCTGCCCGGGGGCTCGCGGCTTGCCGAAGTGCATGCCGACTATGTGCTGCTCGATCGCGGCGGCAACTTCGAAACCCTGCCGCTGCCGCGACAGGGCGGTACACCAGCCAGTAGCACAAGCGGGCCGGCTGCCGTGCCGGTCGGCGCTCCTCTGCCCCTTGCAGCCGCGGGAACCCCATCGACCGAAGACATCACCAACGTGATCCGGTGGCAAGCGGTCATGCGTACCGATCGACCCTCGGGAATCCGCGTCTACCCCGGTGCCAATGCCCAACTTTTCACGCAGCTTGGTCTGCGCCCGGGCGATCTCGTGCTTGCGATCAATGATTCGCCGCTCGCCGATCAGGCCAACAGCGAACAGTTTATCCGCTCTTTGAGCGGCACCCCGCAAGCGCGGCTCACCATCGAACGCAACGGCCAGACTGAATCGCTGACCTTGGACCTCACCGGCGTCGCGGGCGGTGCGGGCGGCGCGGGCGGTTCGCCGCAACCGCTGCAACGCCCGGGCCTGAACTAAGCATGAACGCCGCGCGTTCACAACCGGGACATGGCAATTCGATACACTCGGGGCTGCGCATGTCGAGAGCTCAAAAATCAGTGACTGGAAAATCACCGCATCGAGCGGCGTCATCGCTGGCGCTGCTGCTCGCGGCCGTGCTCAGTGGGGCAGCGGGGTCGTCGCTCTTTGCGCAACCTGCCTCAGGCCAGCGCATCACACCCAATTTCAAAGATGCCGAAATTACGCAGGTGATCGAGGCCGTCGCCGCCGCAACCGGCCGCAGCATCATCGTCGATCCGCGAGTGCGTGCGCAGGTGACGATGCTCTCCTCGACTGCGATGACGCCCGATGCGTTCTATGAGGCCTTTTTGGCGCTGCTGCAGGTGTATGGTTTCGTGGCCGTTCCCTCGGGCAACGTGCTCAAGATCATCCCCGATGCCAACTCGCGCACCATGCCGGGCAACGATCTGCCCGACAGCGTGAGCGACACCTCAGATGAACTCGTCACGCAGGTCGTGGCGGTCACCAACGTGAGTGCGGCCCAGCTCGTGGCCATCTTGCGACCGCTGATGCCGCAGAACGCGCATCTGGCGGCCTACCCCGCCTCGAATACTTTGATCCTCGCGGACCGCGCCAACAACGTGAACCGCATGGTGCGCATCATTCGGCGCATCGATCAGGCGAGCGATGCCGATGTCGAAGTGGTGGTGATGCAGAACGCCTCGGCCTCCGAAGTGGTACGGACGATGACCGCGCTCAACCCCGCACAGGCGCAGGCCGAAGGCGGCATGGCGCCACTGCGCGTGGTGGCTGATGAACGCTCGAACAGCATTTTGCTCGCGGGCGACAAAACGCAGCGCCTGCGCGCACGCACGCTCATCGCCTATCTCGACACCCCGCTCGCCACCGGCGGCGACACGCGGGTGCGCTACCTGCGTTACGCCGATGCCGAGAAAATCGCCGGCAAATTGAAAGAACAACTCGGCGGTGCGGCAACCGCCGCCAACGCGCCCGGCGCCGCGGCCGCGAACACCACGACCATCGGCGGTGGCACCACGATCTGGGCAGAACCCGAAACCAACGCGCTCGTGATCACGGCGCCGGCCAAGATCATGAATTCTTTGATGGCGGTGATCGACAAGCTCGATATTCGTCGCGCGCAGGTGATCGTCGAGGCGATCATCGTTGAAGTATCGGCCGATAAATCGGCCGAGCTCGGCGTCAATTGGCTGGTCGATGGCTCGAACAGCGATGACGCAGTCGGTGGCTTCATCGAACCGATCGGCGGCACCAGCATCCTCGATCTTGCCCGCGCCGCACGCGATCCGGCGACGCTCACCACCGTGCCGCGCGGCACCACTGTCGGCGTCGGTCGTCTGGCCAGCAACGGCGTGAACTTTGCCGCGGTCCTGCGCGCGCTGCGCGGTGACTCGACCACCAACATCATCGCCACGCCCTCGATCGTGACCATGGATAACCAGGAGGCCGAGATCAAGGTCGCCCAGGAAGTCCCCTTCGTCACCGGTCAGTACACGAACTCGGGCGGCAACGTCGGCAACAATCTCAACCCCTTCCAGACGATTCAGCGTCAGGAAGTCGGCACCATTCTCAAGATCACCCCGCAAATCAACGAAGGCGATGCGGTGATGCTCAAGATCGAGCAAGAAAGCTCGAGCATCGCTGCGACGAGCAGCGGCGCCGTCGATCTTGTCACCAACAAGCGCACCATCAGCACCAACGTGCTCATCGAAGATGGCGGTACGGTGGTGCTCGGTGGTCTCATTCAAGACTCACAAACGGGCGGTGAACAGCGCGTGCCCTTCCTCGGACGCATTCCGGTGGTGGGCGAGGCCTTCCGCACCCGCAGTGCAAAGAAAACCAAGACCAATCTCATGGTGTTCATCCAGCCGCGCATCCTGCGTGATGGCATCGATGCCACCATCGAGACCAATCAAAAGTACAACTACATCCGCGATCAGCAGCTGAAGCTCGGCCCGCAACGCGAAGTGCTGCCGCTGCTGCCGGGCGAGCGCCGCTCGATCCTGCCGGCCATCCCGGCAGCACCCGCTGAGTCGCCTGCGGCGCCTGCGGCAACCTCGTCGGTCGCAACTGCGCCCGCGCCTACCCCCGCAGCACCCGCCGCGGAGCCGCCGAAATGAACGCCGAGTCGGGCGCGATCGCCGCCCCGACGCCCGATCTGCCGCTCGCCTTTGCACGCCGCCACGGCGTGCTGTTGCGCGGCGTGAATGCGGGTGTTGCCACCGTCGCCTTGCGACCCGATGCGACGGCGCTCGCCGTGTCGGAAGCACGCCGACATCTGCGTCATCCGCTCGCTCTGGAGCGCGTGAGCACCGAGCGCTTCGAAGAATTACTTCGTGAGGCCTATGACGCTGGCACCGATGCGCGCGCCGCAGCCGGTGGACTCGAAGAAACCACGGATCTGAGTTTTCTCGCGCAAGAGCTGCCCGAGCAAGCCGATCTGCTCGACAGTGAAGACGATGCGCCGATCATTCGTCTCATCAATGCGCTGCTCACCCAGGCGATCAAAGATAACGCCTCGGATATCCACATCGAACCCTTCGAGAATCGCCTCGTCGTGCGGCTGCGTGTCGATGGCGTGCTGCGCGAAGTGTTGCAGACACGTCGGGCGGTCGCCAATGCGGTGGTCTCGCGCATCAAGGTCATGTCCAAACTCGACATCGCCGAAAAACGTCTGCCGCAAGATGGCCGCATCAGTCTGCGCGTCGGTGGCCGCGCGGTCGATGTGCGCGTGTCGACCATCCCCTCGGGCCATGGCGAACGCGTGGTGTTGCGTCTGCTCGACAAGCAGGCGGGCCGACTCGATCTGGGCGAGCTCGGCATGGAGCCCGAGGTCGAAGGTCTGCTCGATCGTCTGATCCACAAACCGAACGGCATTCTGCTTGTGACCGGTCCCACGGGCTCAGGCAAAACGACCACGCTTTATGCCGCGCTGTCGCGGCTCAACGATGCGACGCGCAACATCATGACCGTGGAAGACCCGATCGAGTATTACCTCGATGGCATCGGTCAGACACAGGTCAACACCAAAGTCGATATGAGCTTCGCGCGCGGTCTGCGGGCGATCCTGCGTCAGGATCCGGACATCGTGATGGTCGGCGAAATCCGTGACCTCGAAACTGCGCAGATTGCGGTGCAGGCTTCGCTCACCGGCCATCTCGTGCTCTCGACGCTGCACACCAACACCGCGGTCGGCGCGATCACGCGGCTGCGCGACATGGGCATCGAGCCCTTTCTGCTCGCCTCCAGCCTCATCGGCATCGTCGCGCAGCGTCTCGTACGCACGCTCGATCAAAACTCGCGCGAGAGTTTTGTGGCGGGTGAACTCGAGCGGCGTCAACTCGGGGTGGCTGCAGGTGACCCCTCACCGACCCTCTTTCGGCCCGGCCCCAACGGCCCGGGTTATCGCGGGCGCACGGGCATCTATGAACTCGTGATGGTCGATGAGGCACTGCGAACCCTGATTCATGATGGGGCCTCCGAGGCCGAACTCGAGCGTCACGCGCGACTGTCGACGCCCTCGATCCGCGATGACGGCATCACCAAGGTGTTGCGCGGGGCGACCACGCTCGAGGAAGTGCTGCGCGTCACCCGCGAGGACTGATCTTTGGCCGCCTATGATTACGTGGCGCTCGATGGCGCCGGTCGCGAACAACGCGGCGTGCTCGAGGGCGACAGCCCGCGCCAAGTCCGCCAGCTGCTGCGCGAGCGCCAGCTGCTGCCGATCAGCGTCGAACCACTGCGCGACACACCGCAGAAGCGCAGCGGCGAGAGCTGGCTCAATCGGCTGCCGCAACGCGGCACACGGGTGGGCAGCGCCGATGTGGCACTGCTGACGCGCCAGCTCGCGACCCTCGTGCGCGCTGCGCTGCCGCTCGAAGAGGCACTGCTTGCGGTGTCGCAGCAATCCGAAAAACCCGCCGTGCAGCGCGTCGTCGCTGCAGTGCGGGCGCGCGTCGTCGAAGGCGAACCACTCGCCCAGGCGCTCGGCGGTTTTCCGCGCGTCTTTCCGGAAATCTTTCGGGCGACCGTAGCCGCAGGCGAACAGTCGGGCCGGCTCGACACCGTGCTCGAGCGGCTCGCCGAATACACCGAGAATCGCGATCAGTTGCGTCAGCGCGTGCTCGGCGCACTGCTCTACCCGATCGTGCTCACCGTGATGTGCGTGCTCGTCATCGCGGGGCTCCTCACTTATGTGGTGCCGAAAGTCGTCGAGGTATTCGAGTCGGGCAAAACTGCGCTGCCGCTGCTCACCCGCATGCTGCTCGCGACCAGCGATTTTCTGCGGGATTTTGGCCCGTGGCTGTTGCTTGTGATCGTGCTCGGAGTGATCGGTTTCTTGCGCTGGGTGCGCGCGCCCGAGGCGCGGCGTAAAGTCGATGCGCTGCTGCTGCGCCTGCCGCTCAGCGGCCGTCTGGTGCGCGGCTTCAACACTGCGCGTTTCACGCGCACTTTCAGCATTCTCACTGGCAGCGCCGTGCCGGTACTCGAAGCCCTGCGCATCGCGGGCGGCGTCATCGCCAATCTGCCGATGCGTGACGCCGTGACCACCGCCACCGAACGGGTTCGCGAGGGCGCACCGATCGGTCGCTCGCTCGCCGCGAGTCGGCTCTTTCCGCCGATGACCGTGCATCTCATCTCGAGTGGCGAGGCTAGCGGTCGCCTCGAGGAAATGCTCGAACGCGCCGCCGCCAATCAGGAACGTGAACTCGATGGGCTGCTCACAGCGCTGGTGGGCTTGCTGGGCCCGCTGCTGATCGTCGGCATGGGGATGTTCGTTCTGGTCATCGTGTTTGCGATGCTGATGCCGATCTTTGAAATGAACACCCTCGTGCGCTGACGCACGCGCGCAACACTCGTTCGTGAATTTTTCCTGACACCCCGTTGCAAGATGGCGCGCGGCGAAATAAATTTCGCGCGTCTGGGGGTTGATGGCACTGATGCCATGAAATTTGGGGCATGAACGAAAGACCAGAACAGGAAGACTACGACGACGAGGTTGATCTCGACTCGGGCGAGGACGTCGATAAGGTCATTCGTGACTTCGACACCTCGCGCCGCCGCGGTGCGCCGAAACCGAGCGGTGATCCCGCCTGGCGACGCCTCGAGCGACTGCGCGAAGAGAAGCACACCGCTGAGCTCATCAGCGATTTCGACGATTACGACATTGGCCTTGAAGGCGCAGACGGTGCGCGCGGTAAGGGCGCAAGTCAGCGCTAGTTCGTCGGTCAACGAAAATCGCGCGAGCGCGTCAATAGCCGGCCGAGCCATCTCGTGCGGTCATGGATGCGCTCCACCACAACGTGGGTCACGAGACCCTCACGTTGCAGCCGTCCCTGCACCTGCATCAAGCGCGACTCGAACAGCGCGCGCCGATGGGCCGCGCCAATGTTTTTCCAGACGATCAAATTGATGTTGCCAGTGTCATCTTCGAGCGTAACGAAGGTGACACCACTCGCCGTTGATGGACGTTGTCGCGTGGTGACGAGTCCGGCCACGGCCACCTGCGCACCATCGGCCAGGCTCGCGAGTTGCCTCGCCTGCAATACACCCTGCCGTTCGAACGGCGCGCGCAGCAGTGCAAGCGGATGACGACCCAGCGTCAAACCGAGATGACGATAATCGGCGACGAGGTTCTCGCCCTCGGTGGGTACGGTGAGCATCGGTACGGCCTCTTCGCGCGCCGGCGGCGTAAGCGGCAGCGCGAGTTCGGTCCCCGCCACCGCCCAAAAAGCCCGATGTCGATTGCCGGTGAGCGCAGCGCAGGCCCCCGCGGCCGCGAGCGCTTCGAGATCGCCGCGATCGAGTGCCGCACGCTCGGCGAGTTGCTGCAGATCGGCGAAGGGCAGCGTGTCGGGATCAGTCTGCAGAGAGCCTGTGTGTCGAGCGGCTACGATGCGCTCAGCCGCAGCCTGCTTCAAAGAATGGACGAGTCGCAGGCCGAGCCGGATCGCAGGACGGCCGCTCGGTGTCGGCTCGAGCGTAGAGTCCCAGTCACTCACGCAGACATCGACGGGTCTCACCTCGACGCCATGCTCGCGTACATCGCGCACCAGCTGCGAGGGTGAATAAAAACCCATCGGTTGACTGTTGAGCAGCGCCGCCGTGAATGCGGCGGGCTCGTGACATTTGAGCCAGGCCGACACATAGACGAGCAGCGCAAAGCTCGCCGCATGCGACTCCGGAAAACCGTATTCACCAAAGCCCTGAATCTGGCCAAAGATTCGGGCCGCGAAATCTTCGCTGTAACCGCGCTCGCGCATGCCGCGGATGAGTCGCTCGCCGAAGTGCCCGAGTCCGCCGTGACGCTTCCAGGCGGCCATCGCACGACGCAGCTGATCGGCCTCGCCCGGCGTGAAGCCCGCGGCAACAATGGCAAGCTGCATCACTTGCTCCTGAAAAATCGGTACGCCCAGCGTACGCTGCAACACGCCCTTCACGGCGTCGCTCGGATAGCTGACGGGCTCCGCGCCGCTGCGGCGCCGCAAATAAGGATGCACCATGTCACCCTGAATCGGCCCCGGTCGCACGATGGCCACTTCGATCACGAGATCATAGAAATTGCGCGGTCGCAGTCTTGGCAACATCGCCATCTGCGCCCGCGACTCGATCTGGAACACGCCCACCGAATCGGCGCGGCACAGCATGTCG
>JBJTAV010000048.1:0-2977 GCA_046091005.1 Gammaproteobacteria bacterium
ACTGGGTTTCGACGATGTGACGGCCAATAGCGGCGCCGGGGTGATCCGTGGTGCTCGCGGCTGTGTCGCGGCTGATTTCGACAACGACGGCCATGTCGATCTTTATTTGAACAACGGCGGCCCGTCGAACGTGCTCATCAATGATGTCATCGCCGATTTTCCGCCGTTCGTGCAGTTCTATATTGCCTGGGAGCAGGCCGAAAACACTTTGCTGCGTAACCGCGGTGACGGCAGTTTCATCGAGGTGACACGCGGTTCGGGGGCCGAGGGGCTCGGCATCGGTTCAGGAGTTGGTGCAGCTGACATCAACGATGACGGCTTTGTCGATCTCTTCGTGACCAACCGTACTTATTACGCGATGGGCAAGCAGGTCAGTCCCGTTGCGGGGCAAAACCGATTGTTCATCAATGCGGGCAATCGCAACGGCTGGATCAAAATTGCGCTGCAGGGGACGCGCAGCAATCGCAATGCCTATGGCGCACGGGTACGCGTGGTCGCGGGCGATCTGGTGCAGCACCATGAGTTGCAGAGTGCACATGGGTACAACTCGACCAACGACCCTGTGCTGACCTTCGGTCTCGGTACACGACAGACGGTCGATCGCATCGAGGTCGTCTGGCCCTCGGGTGCGGTGCAGGTCGTCGAGGCGCCGGCGATTCGCCGCAAACATCTCCTTATCGAGCCTGCCCAATGATGTTGATCGATGGTGAACTCACCGCCGGCGAGGGCGGTGCAGCGGGTCAGTGGATCGAGTCGCACGACCCGGCGACGCTTGTGCCCGTGGGGCGCGTGCCCGCAGCGACGGCGGGCGATGTGGACCGCGCGGTGCAGGCCGCGGCACGGGCGCAAATTGCCTGGAAAGGGCGGTCGGTGTGGGAGCGTGCGGGCCTGCTGCGTTCGCTCGCAGCGGCCATCCGTGCTCGCGGCAAAGAAATCCTCGAACTCGAGGCGCGCGACACGGGCAATACGCTCGCCAAGCTGCAGGCCGATATACAGATCGCGGCCGGATATCTCGAATATTTTGCAGGGTTAGGCTCCGAGCTCAAGGGCGAGACGATCCCGGCGACCGCACAAGGCTTGCACCTGACACTGCGCGAGCCCTACGGCGTGGTCGCGCGAATCGTGCCCTTCAACCATCCCTTCATGTTTGCGGCGGCGCATCTTGCGGCCCCGCTGATGGCGGGCAATGCCGTAGTCGTCAAAACTCCCGAGACGAGTCCGCTGACCGGTTCGATCCTCGGCGAGTTGTGCCGTGAGGTGTTGCCGCGTGGTCTCGTCAACATCATCCACGGCTATGGAAACCCGGCGGGCGATGCGCTCGTGCGGCACAAGCTTGTTCGTCGGATCGGATTCACGGGCTCGGTTGCCACGGGTCTTGCCATTCAGCGGGCGGCGGCTGAAGCCTCGGTCAAACACGTCACGCTCGAACTCGGCGGCAAGAATCCGTTCATTGTATTCCCCGATGCCGATCTCGATCGCGTCGTCGACATGGCCGTCGCCGGCATGAATTTTTCTTGGGCGGGGCAGTCATGCGGGTCGACGAGTCGCCTGCTGCTGCACGAGTCGGTACACGACGAGATTGTCGAGCGCGTCGCCGCCAAGTTGTCGGCGCTGCGCATCGGTAATCCGCTGTCGCTCGATTCTGAAATGGGGCCGGTCAACTCGGCGCGTCAGCATGAACGTGTATTGGGCTTCATTGCCTCGGCAAAGGCTGACGGGGCGCGACTCGTTAGCGGCGGCGGGCGGCCGCCGGGCGAGTCATTCGCAAAAGGATATTGGATACAGCCGACTCTGTTTGCCGATGTGCAGCCTGCGATGCGTATCGCGCGCGAAGAAATTTTTGGTCCGGTGATGTGTGCACTACGTTTCGAGACGGAAGCGCAGGCGATCGCGCTGGCCAACGACAGTGACTATGGGCTCACTGCAGCGGTGTGGACTCGCGATCTGCCGCGCGCACTGCGGGTGATGCGCACGCTCGATGCAGGCACGGTCTGGATCAACACCGCGGGCCAGCACTATGTGGGTTCGCCGTTCGGTGGCTGGAAGGATAGCGGCCTTGGCGGCGAGGAGTGTCTCGAGGAACTCTTCAGCTATTCACAGACGAAGGCCGTTCACGCGTTTGCCTGAACGCCTTCCAAAGAAACCAGGCTGCGAGCGGATTGGCGAGCAGTGAGGTCAGCGACATCGACAGCCCTATTTTTTGTTCGTCGGCGTACAGGAAGTCGGTCATGAAACCGACCATGAAGGGACCGAGCGTGGCACCCACCAGCTCCAGCGACAACTGGTACGCTGCGCCAAACTGCGAGCGCATGGGTTCAGGACTGATCGATTGCACATAGGCGCCTGCGGGGCCGGTGGCTGCAGAGCCAAAGAAAAACATGAAGAAGATCACGGCCGCGTGGGTATGCATGCTCGGCATGAAGGGCGCCACGATGCCCGGGAGCAAAAGACCGAGTCCGCAGCCGCAGAGCACGCGCAGTTTGGCGTGCGGATCGCCACGCGACTCGAGTCGATCAGAGAGCCAGCCGCCAGAGAAGGCGCCGAGCAAGCCGCCGAGCAAGGCCACGGTGCCGAGGACGGTGGCGGCCTCCGGGATGCTTGCGCCGTACTGTCGCTGGTAAAGCGCGGGGGTCCAGGTCATCACTGCAAACGCCGTGATCGAGGTCGTTCCGTAGCCCGCAAAAACATAGGCGTAGCGCGGCAGGTGTTGGCGGAAATAGCTCCAGACTTCGCTGCTCGAAGCGCGCGCGAAGCCGGCTGCGCGCGGGGGCTCGCGAACCAGCAACATCAACAGTGCGACCGGCAGACCCATGAGGCCAATCAACACCATCACCAATCGCCAGCCAGCAAACTCGCCGAGCAGCGGGATGGCGACCTCGCCCTGTGCGAACACCCAACCGATGACTGCACCGCCGAGCAGGTAGGCGATGCCGGTGCCGGCGGTGACCCCTGCGCTGAAGAGACCGATTGCGAGCGC
>JBJTAV010000049.1:0-8438 GCA_046091005.1 Gammaproteobacteria bacterium
CACGCGTCAGGACATCGACGCCCTGCTCAACTGGGACGCCAAGGCCACGCCCGACCATGAAATCTCCTTCACGCCGGCCCGCGTCATCATGCAGGACTTTACCGGCGTCCCCTGCGTGGTCGATCTCGCTGCGATGCGTGAAGCCATCAAAAAATTGGGCGGTGATCCGCAAAAGGTGAATCCGCTGGCACCGGCCGAACTGGTCATCGATCACTCGGTGCAGGTCGATCATTACGGCACGGCAGACGCGCTGGCGCAGAACACCAAAATCGAATTCGAGCGCAACGGCGAGCGCTACTCGTTCCTGCGTTGGGGTCAGACCGCATTTCGCAATTTCAAGGTGGTGCCGCCCAACACCGGCATCGTCCACCAGGTCAACCTCGAATACCGCGCGCGCGTCGTGTTCGAGAACAACGATGGCCAGCGTCCGCAGGCCTATCCCGACACACTGGTGGGTACCGACTCGCACACCACCATGATCAACGGACTCGGCGTCCTCGGCTGGGGTGTGGGGGGTATCGAGGCTGAGGCCGCCATGCTCGGTCAGCCGGTCACCATGCTCATCCCGCAGGTCGTCGGTTTCAAACTCACCGGTCAACTGCAGCCCGGCGCCACCGCTACAGACCTCGTGCTCACCGTTACCGAGATGCTGCGCAAAAAGGGCGTGGTCGAAAAATTCGTCGAATACTTTGGTGATGGCCTTGCCAATCTGCCGCTGGCGGATCGCGCGACGATCGCCAACAGGGCGCCGGAATATGGCAGCACCTGCGGCATCTTCCCGATCGACGAAGAAACCCTGCGCTACCTCGAACTTTCGGGCCGTCCGGCGGCGCAGATTGCGCTCGTCGAAGCCTATGCCAAAGCACAAGGCTTCTGGCGCTATAACGGTGCGCCGCAAGCCGACTATACCGACGTCCTCGAACTCGACCTCTCGACCGTCGAGCCCTCACTCGCCGGGCCGAAGCGGCCGCAGGATCGCGTGCCGGTGCGCAGCCTCAAGCAGGTGTATCGCAAGACGCTGACGCAGATGTCGGAGGAGCGCTCAAAGAAAAACCCGACCGCCACGGGTGTCGGTGCGGTCACGCCGGGCGGCAGCGCGGGCACTCAGGGCGCAGGCTACGAGGTCCGTGATGGCGCCGTGCTGATCGCCGCCATCACGAGTTGCACCAACACCTCGAATCCTTCCGTGATGCTCGGCGCCGCGTTGCTCGCACGCAATGCCGCCGCGCGCGGCCTGAGCGCCAAACCCTGGGTCAAAACCAGCCTGTCACCGGGCTCAAAAGTCGTCACCGACTACCTTGCCAAAGCCCAGCTGCTCGACGACTACGCGGCCGTCGGCTTCCATGTCACGGGCTATGGCTGCATGACCTGCATCGGCAATTCGGGCCCGCTCAAGCCTGAAATCTCGGCCGCCGTCAAAGCAGGCGACGTGATTGCCACCTCGGTGCTTTCCGGTAATCGCAACTTTGAAGGTCGCGTGCATCCGGAAGTCAAAATGAACTTCCTCGCCTCGCCGCCGCTGGTCGTGGCCTATGCGCTGGCAGGTACCACCGATATCGACCTCAACAGCGAGCCGCTCGGCAGCGATCGCGACGGCAAGCCCGTGTTCCTCAAAGATATTTGGCCGTCGCCGCAAGAAGTCGCCGCCACGGTACGCGCCTCCATCGATTCCGGCATGTTCCGCGGCAGTTACGGCGACGTGTTCGCGGGCGATGCACTCTGGCAGGCCATCGAAGTGCCGGCGGGCAAACTCTATGCCTGGGACGAGAAATCGACCTACGTGCGCAATCCGCCCTACTTCGACGGGATGGGCATGCAGCCGAATGCCATCAAGCCTATTCGTGGCGCGCGCGTGCTTGCTTTGCTCGGTGACTCGGTCACCACCGATCACATCTCGCCTGCGGGTGACATCGCCAAGGGCAGCCCGGCCGCGAAGTACCTCGAGGCTCACGGCGTGCAAAAGGCCGACTTCAATTCCTACGGCGCACGGCGCGGCAATCACGAAGTGATGATGCGCGGCACCTTCGCCAACATCCGTCTGCGCAACCTGCTGGCGGCGGGCACCGAGGGTGGCGTGACCGTCTACATTCCGAGTGGCGAGCAGATGTCGATCTACGATGCCTCGATGAAGTATCAGGCGGCCGGAACGCCGCTCGTGGTACTCGCGGGCAAAGAATACGGCACGGGTTCCTCGCGTGACTGGGCAGCGAAGGGAACCATGTTGCTCGGCGTCAAGGCGGTCATCGCCGAGAGCTTCGAGCGCATCCATCGCAGCAACCTCATCGGCATGGGTGTACTGCCCTGCCAGTTTGTCGACGGACAAAATGCACAGAGCCTGGGTCTGACCGGACGCGAGACCTTCGACTTCGGCGATCTCGATAACGCCGAGGCGCGCAAAGTCACCGTCACGGCCACTCCTGAAAACGGCGGCCAACCCGTCGTCTTCGAGGTGCGCGTACGCATCGATACGCCAAAAGAGCGCGACTACTACCGTCACGGCGGCATCCTGCAGTACGTGTTGCGACAGCTCGCGGGCAAGTGACCGGCGGCTCGCGTGGACGACCTCGAACATCCACGCGAGCCCGCTCCGCGGCTGGTTTTCTTTGATCTCGACGGCACCATCACCCGTCGCGACACCCTGATCGGCTACATCAGCGGTTTTGCCCTGCGTCATCCGCGTCGGCTGTTCGGCTTTCTTGCGGCGCTGCCCGCCCTGCTGCGCTTTCTCGTGCTTGATCGTGACCGGGGTCGATTGAAAGGCGAACTGCTACACGCCGTCATGGGCGGCTCGAGCCGCGAGCAGGTAGTAGCTTGGACAACCGCCTTCGTCCCGCGACTCATCGCGCGGGGCTGCTTTCGCGAGGCGCTGACCTGCATCGCCCATCACCGAGCGGCTGGCGATCACCTCGTGCTGATGTCTGCGACCGTAGACCTGTACGTGCCCAACATTGCCGCCAGCCTTGGTTTTGACGAATTCATTTGCAGTCGGGTCGCGTGGCATGACGAGCGTCTCGAAGGCAGGCTCATCAGCGCCAACGTACGCGACGAAGAAAAGGCCCGGCAGTTGCGTATTGTTGCTGCGCGCTTCCCTGGAAGGCGTATCGTGGGGTACGGTAACTCGGGCCCGGACCTAGCCCACCTGCGATTAGTCGATCAGGCGGTCCTTGTGAACCCGGGTAAGGGCCTGCGCCGCGCGGCCTCGGCACTTCCTGTCGACTTCAAGACATGGCTTTAACTCGCTGTTTTAAAAGGATTTAAAATGAAGCGATATTCTGACCCTAGCATCCTGCCGTCGGCGATCACCCCCGAGCATGAGTATTTCGATCGCCGCCGACTGCTCGCGGCCCTCGCCGCCAGTGCCGCCATGATCAGCGGCAGCGTGGGCAGCGGCATTGCCGCCACGCCGGCGCCGCCGAGCTACACGCGCAACACCAAGTTCTCGACGCGCGAAGCGCCGAACTCCTGGGAAGACATCACGACGTACAACAATTTCTATGAATTCGGTCTCGACAAGAGCGACCCCTACGAGCGTGCGCAGGAGTTTCGCAGTCGACCGTGGACGGTGGAGATCGCCGGCGAAGCCGAGCTGCGCGGCAAGTTCACGCTCGAAGATATCCTGAAGCCGCACGCCCTCGAGGAGCGGATCTATCGCTTTCGTTGCGTCGAGGCGTGGTCACGCATCGTGCCTTGGCTTGGCTTTCCGCTCGCCGACCTGCTCGCGCGATTCAAGCCGACTTCCAAAGCGAAGTTCGTCGAATTCACCACCTTGCTCGACCCCAAGCAGATGCCGGGCCAGCGCTCGGGCGTGCTCGACTGGCCTTACTGTGAGGCGCTGCGGATGGACGAGGCGATGCATCCGCTGACCTTGATGGTGGTAGGTCTTTACGGCAAATGGCTGCCGAACCAGAGCGGCGCACCGCTGCGGCTGATCGTGCCCTGGAAGTATGGCTTCAAGGGCATCAAGTCCATCGTCAAAATTCGCTTCACTGAACGCCAACCGGCAACCAGCTGGAACATCGCGGCGCCCGACGAATACGGCTTCTACGCCAACGTGAACCCCGCGGTCGACCATCCGCGCTGGAGCCAGGCCAAAGAGCGGCGGATCGGTGGTAATTTTTTGACCTCGCGCATCGACACCCTGCCCTTCAATGGCTATGCCAACGAAGTGGCAGCGCTCTATCGCGGCATGGATCTGCGGCGCTACTACTGACGCCCGGCCGCAGCCCATGTTCGACCGCGCACTGAAGCCGGCTATTTTTTTGCTGGCGAGCCTGCCTTTGCTGCTGCTCTTCGCCGGCGCGTTTGGCATTGCCGGGCAATCGCTCGGGCCGAACCCCATCCGCGAGATGCTGCATGTCACCGGCAAGACGGCACTCAACATGCTGATGATCACGCTGATGGCGAGCCCGCTGCGCGAAATCACCGGGCAACTGCGCTGGCAGCGACCGCGGCGCATGCTCGGTCTCTTTGCCTTTGCCTACGCGCTGCTGCATTTTTTGGTGTACGCCATTCTCGAGCTCGATCTCGATTTCAACGATCTCGCGCGCGAAATCAGCCGTCGGCCGTTCATCATCGTCGGCATGGTCGCACTGCTCGCCATGATTCCGCTGGCTGCGACCTCGACCGACCGCATGATGCGCCGCCTCGGACGACGTTGGAGCGCCCTGCACAAACTCGTTTATCCGGTTGCGCTGCTCGGCATCTGGCACTACTACTGGCAGGTCAAGGCCGACGTGACAGAGCCGCTCCTTTACGCGGCAGCGCTCACGCTGCTGCTCGGTTTCAGGGCGCTGAAAAGATCCAGGGCGGCACGTGCCGCCAACCGCGGCTGAGTTCGCGATCGAGCACGCGCCAATCTTTGCAGTGCGCGGCGACCTCGCGCCAATAGGCGGCCGAATGGTTCATGTATCGAGTGTGCACGAGCTCGTGGATCATCAAATAATTCAGCACTTCAGGCGCTTGGAACACGCCACAGACATTGAGGCTGATCACGCCACGCGACGAACAGGAACCCCAGCGCGTACGCTGGCGGCGCAGCTGCAAACGACTAAAACTGAAGCCACCGCGCGCAGCGAGATCACGCAATCGCGGCTCGAAAGCCGTTTGCGCATGCTCGATCAACCACGCGAGCAAAGCGCGTTTGAGGGTGGCGCGCTCGGTCTCGGCATGGCCGACCCCAGCATGACCGACGATCGACAACAGCCCATCGCCAAGCCTGCGCACCTTGATCCGTCCGCGTCCGCCCGCAAGGTGAATGCGATAACACTCGCCGAGTGCTGGCAACTCGAGCGTGGCTGGCGGAAAAGCTTGTGGTGCAGGAAGCGCGGGCCGCTCGGCAAGTCGACGCAAGATCCACTCGCGGTGTCGGTGCACGAAATGACCGATCATCGCCTCGCCCACACCGCGCGGCGCGACCACCTCGACCCGCCCGTCGTGATGCACACGTAGCGCGAGACGCCGCGCGCGCGCACTGCGACGCAAGGTCCAGGCCAGCGGCATTGCGGCGTCTTCGGTAGTGGCGAGGTCGTGGGTCATGTCGTGGACAGCAAGTCGTGAAGGGATGATGGGTCAGTAGGCGCCATTTTGCAGTAGCATTTGCGCCCCATGGCCAGATACTTCAAGAGCGACAATACGGCCCCGGTGGCTCCCGAAATTCTTGCCGCCATCAGCGCTGCGAACACAGGCTTTGCGCGCGGCTATGGCGATGATGACTGGTCGCTGCAACTCGACGATCGTTTCAGCGAACTCTTCGAGCGCAGGGTCAAGGTTTTTCCGGTGTCGACGGGCACCGCCGCCAACTCGCTCGCCCTCGCCACGCTCGTGCCGCCCTACGGCGCGATCCTCACCCATGAGGAGGGGCATATCGTCCGCGACGAGTGCGGCGCACCCGAGTTCATGAGCGGCGGCGCGCGGCTTATTTTGATGCAGGGCGCAGCGGCCAAGGTCACACCAAAGACTCTCGAAGCCACCCTCGCCGCGAATCCGACTTCGGTGCACACCGTGCAACCGCGTGCGCTGTCGCTGACGCAGGCGACCGAACTCGGCACCGTCTATTCCCCTTCCGAACTGCAGGCGCTCTGCACGCTCGCCCATGCGCGCGGACTCGCTGTGCACATGGATGGCGCACGTTTCGCCAACGCCGTCGCCTCCGTGGCCTGCTCGCCTGCCGAGCTCACGTGGCGAGTCGGTATCGACGTGCTCTCGTTCGGCGCGACCAAAAACGGCGCATTGACAGCCGAAGCGGTCGTATTCTTTGATCTCGAGCGGATAGCCGACTTCGAATTCAGGCGCAAAAGAGCGGCGCATCTGCTCTCCAAAATGCGCTTTGTTTCCGCGCAATTATTGGCCTATCTCGATCACGGTCTTTGGCTGCGCCTCGCGGGACGGGCCAATGCCCTCGCACAGCGTCTTGCTGCCGCCGCCGTTCCGCTGCTCATGCACCCCGTGCAGGCCAACGAGCTTTTTCTGCGGGTGGGCGATGCCGGGGCTGCCGAGCTGCGGGCCCGCGGCTTCGAGTTCTATGATTGGGGCGCGAGCGGCTCGGGCGAAGCGCGCCTCGTGGTCTCGTGGAATCAGCCCGAAGAGGACGTCGATGCGCTTTGCGTCGCCCTCGCGAGACTTGCCGAGGGAGCCTCATCGCAGTGACTGCGGCGCTCGTCGACATCGGCATCAATCTCACTCACGACAGCTACAATCACGATCGCGAAGAGGTGCTGCGCCGCGCACTGGCTGCGGGCGTCGTGCAGTTCGTGGTCACGGGGGCCTCAGCCGAGGGCAGCCGCGCAGCGCTGGCGCTTGCAAAAGCGGCACCCGCCCTGCTGCGTGCCACAGCGGGTTGTCATCCTCATCATGCGGTCGATTTCGATGATCAGGCCTATGCCAGCTTGAGCGAACTGGCACTCGACCCCTTGGTGGTCGCAGTCGGCGAGACGGGTCTCGATTACCACCGCAATTTTTCGGCGCCGCGCGAGCAGCGCATGGCCTTCGAGCGCCAAGTGCAGCTCGCTTGCCGTCTCGGCAAGCCGCTCTTTTTGCATGAGCGAGATGCCCACGCCGATTTTCTCGCCGTGCTGCGCGAGCATCGCGCGACCTTGCCCGCTGCCGTGCTGCATTGCTTTACCGGCAACGCGACTCAGCTCGAGGCCTGCCTCGAGTTCGGGCTGCATATCGGTGTCACGGGGTGGATTTGCGACGAACGCCGCGGCCTGCATTTGCGCGATATCGTTCACCTTGTGCCGCAAGGCCGCTTGATGATCGAGACCGACGGCCCTTATCTGCTGCCGCGTGACCTCGACCCCAAACCCGCCTCACGGCGCAACGAGCCGATGTATCTGCCGCATATCGCTCGCGTGATCGCCGACTGCCGCAAAGAATCCCTCGCGGAACGGGCGGCGCACACCACGACCACAGCGCGGCAGTTCTTTGATCTGCCCTGCGGTAATCTTCGAGCATGAACGCCATCGACGACAGCACGCGAACCCTGATCCGCGATACTTGGCGCGACTCGATCGTGCCCAAACTTTGCGAGTACGTCCGCATTCCGAACAAGTCGCCGGCCTTCGCGCCGGATTGGCAAAGCGCAGGGCATATGCAGCGGGCTGCGCAGCTGTTCGCCGACTGGTGTCGCGAACAACCGATCGCCGGCATGACGGTGGAACTTTTGACCTTGCCGGGTCGTACGCCAGTGCTGCTCTGCGATATTCCCGGCGAACTCCCCGACTGTGTGCTGCTCTACGGTCACCTCGACAAACAACCGGAGTTCATGGGATGGGAGCCCGGCCTCTCGCCTTGGGAGCCCGTCATTCGCGACGGCAAACTCTATGGTCGCGGCGGTGCTGACGACGGCTATGCTGTTTTCAGTTCGCTGACCGCGATCCGCGCGCTCAAAAATCGCGGTGTACCGCTTGCCCGCTGCGTCGTGCTCATCGAGGCCTCGGAAGAAAGCGGCAGCACCGATCTGCCTGCACATCTCGAGGCGCTAGGTAGCCGACTCGGTACGCCCTCGCTCGTCATCTGCCTCGATGCCGAATGCGGCAACTATTCGCAGCTCTGGTGCACCACGTCGCTGCGCGGCAATCTCACCGGCACCTTGCATGTCGAGGTGCTGCGTGATGGCGTGCACAGCGGCATGGGCACAGGCATCGCGCCAACGCCCATGCGTATCGCCATCCAATTGCTCGGGCGCCTCGAAAATCCGGTGAATGGCGATATCTTGTTGCCCGAGCTGCAATGCCCGATCCCGAAAGATCGCATCGCCCAAGCGCGCGTCGCGGCCGCCACGCTGGGCGCGGAAGTCGCGGGTCGCCTGCCCTTGCTCCCCGGCGTGAACCCGCTCTCGACCGACCCCGTGGAGCTGCTGCTCGGCAGCACTTGGCGAAGCACGCTCGCCATCACCGGTGCAGACGGTCTGCCCGCCACAGCCAATGCGGGCAACGTGC
>JBJTAV010000050.1:0-31588 GCA_046091005.1 Gammaproteobacteria bacterium
CACGCGGGATGCGCCTCGCCGACGACATCGACGGTGAGCGGTGGTGGGTCGGCAACCACCTCGCGATCGACGTAAGCGAGGGCGAGACTTTGTCGTACCCAATGTCCGTAGGCCCCCGAGGTGGTGTAACCGACGAGACGACCGTCAAGCTTTACCGGCTCAAAGCCCGAGGGGTCGGCATCTTGTGTCTTGCCCGGTGCGGCATCGATGGCGAGCGTGACCAGCACGCGCGAAGACGGCGCATCGCGTTCGCGTAGCACGCCGTCGCGACCAATGAAATCGGCTTTATCGAAGGCGACATGTCGATCGAGTCCGCACATTCCGGGGGTTATCGATTGCGTGAACTCGGTGGACCAGATACCGAAACTCTTTTCGAGCCGCAGGGAATCGAGGGCGCGGTTGCCGATGTGTCGCAGACCCAAGCCGCGACCGTGCTGCATGAGTGCGTCGCAGAGCGCAGGCTGTGCAGGCGCGGGAACATAGATTTCGTAGCCGAGCTCGCCGGTGAGCGAGAGTCGCGCGAGCACCGCTTTGGAGAACCCGAGGTCGACTTCGGCGCACGACAAAAAAGGAAACGCCGCGTTGGCGAGATCGCGCCCGAGCAGCGGCTGCACGATGTCTCTCGAGAGGGGGCCGGAAAGCGCCAAGCCCGACCAACTGTCAGAAAGATTTTTGAGGGTGACGCCATTTTTGGGCAGCAGGTCGCGGAACCAGCGACCATGCCATTCCTGTAAATAATACGAGCCGATCAGCCAGAAGCGATCGGCGGCAAGCCGGCTTACGGTGAGATCGCCCATGAGTTTGCCGCCGTGGCCGAGCATGGGCGCAAGGCGCACGCGACCCTCTACGGGTAGCCGCGAAGAGAGCAGGCGATCGAGCCAGGCCTCGGCGCCCGGACCGCTCACTTCGTAGCGCGCATAAGTCGAGGCGTCGAACATGCCTGCGGCCGTCCGCGTGGTGCGAACCTCGTCGCCGACGAACTCGTGCGCATTCGAGCGGCGCACAGTCAGGTTCTCGATGAAGTCGTCGCGCTGCGGTGCAAAGAATTGAGGTGTTTCCATGCCCCAACTGACGCCGAAGCGCGCACCGTCTGCCGCGAGCCGATCATGAACAGTCGAGGTCTTGAGCGGTCGGCCGGCAGGCAGCTCTTCGTTCGGCTACGAGATCACGAACCGGCGCGCATAGAACTGCCGAGTCATATCGCGCAGATAGTTCTCTTGCGCCGCAAAAGCGCCATAGCGTGCGACGTCCATGCCAAAGATATCGTGACCCGGATCGCCGTGAATCATCCATTGAGCGAGCGTGAGACCGATGGCGCCGCCCTGCGAGAAACCGCCCATGCAGCCGCAGGCCACCCAATAATTTCGTTTGCCGGGGATGGGGCCCACGAGCGGATTGCCGTCGGGTGTGAAGGTGAATGCACCATTGACCCAGCGCTTGATGCCGACTTCGGCGAGTGCCGGGAATCGCGCGAAACCGACTTCGAGTTCGGGCAGAATGCGCTCCACATCCGGGGGCAGCAGGTCCATGCCATAGTCCCACGCAGCGCCGTCGGGGCTCCAATGCTGCGGGTTGCGCTCGTAGACGCCGAGCACGGCACCTTTGCCGAGCGGTTGCAGGTAAGTGAAGCCTTCGAGATCGGTCACCGAGACGAACTCGCGCTTTAGTGATGCCAGCAGCGGCACATCGTCGGTCACGAGATAGTGATGCGACATCGGCACCACGGGCAGTTCGACGCCCACCATGCGCCCCACGCGCCGCGCCCAAAGACCTGCGGCATTCACCACATGCAGGGCATTGATATGGCCTTTTTCGGTGATGAGGTCCCAGCTGCCATCTGCCCGCTGCTGCAACTCGAGTACGCGATTGCGCAGGATGATTTCTGCCCCTCGCTTGCGGGCAGCGATCGCGAATGCGTGTGTCGTGCCGTGAGCATCGACATAGCCTTCGTGTGCGTCAAAGAGCCCGCCCTTGAGGCCGGTCGGATCGACGAGCGGACACATCGCGCGGATTTCTTCGGGCGAGACCAAGGTCGTCTGCATCTCCATGGTCTCGTACATCGCACGCTCTGCTTTGAGCATCTGCCAGCGTTCGTCGGAGGCCGCAAGACTGACGCCGCCCGTCATGTGCATGCCGACGCTTTGGCCACTTTCGCGCTCGATTTCTTCGTAGAGTCGAATGGTGTAGCCCTGCAACGCCGCGATATTCGGATCGTCGTTGAGAGCATGAAAACCTGCTGCCGCGTGCCACGTCGAGCCTGCGGTGAGTTCCGCGCGCTCTATGAGCGCGACGTCGTTCCACCCATGGCGCGTGAGGTGATAGAGCACGCTGCTGCCGACGATACCGCCGCCGATCACGACGACCCTGTAGTGCGATTTCATTGGCGGAGGTACTCCGTTAGCCATTTTTATAAAGCCGGTGCCCAAGACCGTTCGATATGCAGGCGCCAGCCCGCCGAGCGTCGCAAGACCAGTACGCGCAGACCGGCGAACAACATTCTCGCGGAAATCTTTGCATTGCTCCCGAACTCAGTGCGCCACGCCCGCGTGCCCTTCATCGACGAGTTCGCCGCGCGCAAAACGACGGTAGTCGAAGGGTTCGGATAGCGGGTGGTGTCGATCGGTTGCCAGCAGATGCGCAAAGACGGTGCCACCGGCGGGAATGGCCTTGAACCCGCCCGTGCCCCAGCCGCAGTTGAGGTAGAGGCCGGGTGTTGGCGCGGGTCCGATGACTGGCGAGTTATCGGGAGAGGTATCGACAGTGCCGCCCCATTGCCGCATCAGCTTGAGCGTGCTGATGGCCGGGAATATTTCGACCAGAGGTGCAACCACGGATTGCGTGACATGAAAACTGCCGCGCTGTGCATACAACGGTACCCGATCGAGATTACCACCCATCACGAGTTCGCCTTTGTCAGACTGACTGACATAGGAGCTGTTGGAGGTCGAGAGCACCACCATGTTCAAACAGGGTTTGACGGGTTCGCTGACCATCGTCTGCAGCGTATAGCTTTGCAGCGGCAGCTCGAAACCGGCACGACGGGCGAGCACCGAGGAGTTGCCGGCGACGGCCAGGCCTACGCGAGTGGCACGCACGGCGCCGCGGGTGGTGTTCACCGCGACGATACGGCCGCCAGACCAAAGAAAATCTTGTACTTCGCAGTTCTGAATAATGTGAACGCCGAGAGCTGCGGCCGCTCTGGCGTATCCCCAAGCTACTGCGTTGTGTCGTGCAGTGCCCGCGCGACGCTGCAGCAGGGCACCGCAAATCGGCCAGCGGATGTTGTTTGAGCGCTCGAGCAGCGGTTCGCGGCGTAATGCCTCATCGCGATCGATCCCTTCGATATCCACGCCGCTGATGCGTATCGCGTTGGCCGCCCGCGCCATGGCTTAGAGTTCGCCCCGGTTATGTGCGAGTTCCATCATGCCGCGTTGCGATAACATTAGGTTGTAGTTGAGTTCGCGCGACAGGTTTTCATAGAGCGAGACCGATAGATCGTGGAGTGCAGCGCTCTGCGGATGAAAGTAATTCGAGCGGATGATGGTGGTGTTGCGGCCGGTGTTGCCACCGCCGATGATCACCACGTCGTACTCAGGCGAAGGGTCGCGGTCCTCCCATGCGGGCGTCCAGTCTTGCTGGCCGCGCAGGGCCTCGCGGAGCAGTCGCCAAGCTGAATAACGTGGCGCGCGCGAATTGGTGGACATTCGTGGTTCGCCGCTCAGACGGTAGTTCGCTGCGCCGAGCGCGCTGTTGCGGCGATCAGCGCGAGCGCAGCGGCAGCCGCCACGAGCGACGTCCAGCCGATGCTGGCGTAGGCACCCGTGAGAGCGAGCACCGCGCCGGCCAACGCCGGTGCAAGCGCCGAGCCGATATTATTGAAGCCGCGCCCGGCGCCAGCGACGCGGCCAGTGGGGTCGACGTCGGCTGCCAATCCGAGCAGATAGGGCATGCCGAAAAGCAGCGCTGCGCTCGAGACGGTGATGCCGACCACCAAGACGAGCGGCGTTACGGCGTGCGTCGCGAGCCAGCCGCCACCGCCCATCAGCGCACACGCCAACGTGAGGGGTGGCAGACGACCCGCGCGGGTACCGAGACGTTCTGCAGCCACAGGTCCGATGAGCGCGCAGACTGCACCGATTGCGAAGGCGCGGCCGTAGGCCGCGGGCGTCATGCCGATGCTGGTGGCAATGCGTTCGAGGTAGACCCAGTAGGCGTTCGCCGACACCGAAAACAATGCGATGGCGGCGCACAGCGATGCGGCGTGCAGGGTCAAAGGCCGGTTTGGCGTAGGCGTCGGTTGCCGCACGAGTTCCACGGTATTGGCCAGTGCGGGAATCGCCGGCAAGGCCAGCAGCGGCAGCGCTGCCATACAAAGAAATAGCACGCGTGCGTTTGCGCCAGCCATCACGCTTGGCAGCAAAAGAAAGAACGCGAGGCTCATAAGCACCACCCCGATGAAGACCCGTGCGAAGGCGCGATCAGGATCTGCGGTACGCGCGATCACCGCCGTCGCCACTGCCGCAGCGATTCCTTCACCGAGTCCGGCAAGAACACGGCCTGCCACCAGCGACCAAACGGCTGGCTGCGCTGCGCTGAGTAGATCGCCAGCGACGATCATGAAGAGGGAGAGTGCCGCACCGCGCCGCGGGCTCAGCGTCGCCAGCCACGGCGACAGACCAATGGCGGCGACGGCGAACGCTCCGAGTTGGATTGCCATGACGAGACCGGCCGCAGCCTCGCCAATCGCGTAAGTGGCAGCCACCGGCCCAAGCAACAACGGCATCAGGTATCCGCCAGCTTCGGCGCCCAAGAACACGGCGCCCGCCGCTTTTTCATAAGAGGACGACATCTGATGGCAGAGGCTGCCAGCGCAGTTGAGGTGACGTCAAGTATCGAACGAAGATGAACAATCGCTGGTCGCATATCCGAGGTTTTTCCTCGCCATCCGCCAAACTTGATCTAGACTCAAGTTTGGCGATAGCGATATCCGGTGGAGGTCGATCATGGCGGAAGGTGTCGAGGCGCTGCGACGTGCGAGGGCGGCACGCCGCGCTGCAAGGTCACGACTCGGTACGGCGAAGCTTGGTCAGATCCGCCGCCGTCTGCCGCCGGTAGATTTACTGAGCGTCGAGGCGGTCGAACTCATCGAGCAAGCCGCCGAGGAAATTCTGCAGGAAATCGGCATCGAGTTTCGCCGGGATCCGCCGTCGCTGCAGTTGTGGCGCGCTGCAGGCGCCGACGTCGATGGCGAGCGAGTGCGTATGCCGAAGGGAATGTGCCGGGCGTTGCTCAAAACCGCGCCGACACAGTTCATGTTGCACGCCCGCGACCCGCGTCGCGACCTGCTCATCGGCGGCGACGCGACGACCTTTGGTCCGGTTGCGGGCCCACCGTTCGTGACCGATCTCGATCGCGGCCGTCGCTACGGCACCATCGAGGACGTCGTCAATCTCGTCAAGCTGGCGCACATGGCGCCGGCACTGCATTTCACGGGGATCAGCGCCTGTGAACCGATGGATTTACCGCCCAACAAGCGCCACCTCGATGTGCAGTACGCAGCGTTCCGCTGGAGCGATCAAGCCTGCGAGGGCACGCCCGAGACGCCGGGGCATGCCGCAGACGCCATCGCGATGGCAGATATCGTTTTTGGTGCGGGTGCGCTCGACACCCGAGCGGTGCTGCTCGGCAACATCAACTCGAATTCGCCACTGACATTTGATGGGCGAATGCTCGGCTCGCTGCGCGCGTTTGCCTCGCGCAACCAGGGCTGCATCATCGTGCCTGCGGTGCTGGCGGGCGCCATGGGTCCGGTCACGGTGGCCGGATGCATCACCGAGATTCTCGCCGAGACCATGGCCGGCATGGCGTTGACGCAGTTGGTGCGTCCTGGTGCTCCGGTAATCATGGGTTCTTTCTGTGGCGCCGTTTCCATGCGCAGCGGGTCACCGATGTTCGGCACGGCGGAGGCCACGCAAATGATCTTTGCCACTGCGCAGTTGGCACGGCGACTCGGTGTTCCTTGCCGCACAGGAGGTGCGCTGTGCTCGTCAAAGGTGGCTGACGCGCAGGCCGGCTACGAGAGTGCCAACACGCTATTGCCGACCTTGCTGGCTGGCGCGCACTTGGTCACGCACGCTGCCGGTTGGCTCGAGTCAGGGTTGGTTGTCTCTTACGAGAAGTTCGTGATGGACATCGACCAGTTGGCGATGCTGCAGGCGCTCGCCGGCGGCGTCGATGTCAGTCCCCGGGGATTGGCGCTCGATGCGATTCGCGAGGTCGGGCCCGGCAATCATTTCTTTGGTTGTGCCCATACGCAGGCCAACTTCGAGCAGGCGTTCCACCACTCGAATATTGCCGACTACGCCGCGTACGAACAGTGGTCCGCCGAGGGACGGCTAACCGCTGAGCAGCGCGCTAATCAGGTATGGAAACAAATGCTCGCGGAGTACGCCGACCCCGGTATCGACCCGGCAATCGACGAGGCTCTGCGCGACTTTTGCGAACGACGACGAGCGGTTCTGACCGACGAGGTACTCGAGGAATGAGGGCCGAGGCGAGAACAGCGGTTATACTCGCGGATGAAAGATTTGTGACGTCCTCGGCCGCGGTCACGGAGCGATGCCCAAGAACAAAGCCAAGCTGCGCGCGCCGCAGACGCGGGATACTGATGTCGGTCAGCTGACCCTGGCCAGCTTGCGACGGCGTCCGAGTCAGCAGCGCGGCTCGCAGCGCGTGGTCGACGTGCTCGACGCCTTCGAGCGCCTGCTGCAGCGTAAGCGTTGCGAGCAGATCACGATGGACGATCTGTCGCGGACCGCCGAGATTCAAATCGGCAGTCTGTACCATTTCTTTCCCGACATGACTTCGGTCATTCTCACGGTGCTTGAACGAGCCTTGGCCGATGAGGCAACGGCGTTCGAATCAAGGCCGAGTGACGCGAACCTCGATTTCATTGGCTATCTCACCGCGATCGAGCGACGAATGACGCTCGTTTGGCGTCGCCACGGTTCTTTGCTCAGCGTGTTTTTTGCGTACCAGCGTCACCCGCTCATCTGGAAGCTCACGCGGCAGCAGCGGGCACGCACTGCGGCTCTTGTTGGTACCAAACTCAAACAATTGGCCCCCGAGCTCGGGTCGGCGCGCGCTCAGGAACTTGGACAGATGATCGGCGTCGTGATGGCCGTGCTGATCGACAACTTGGAGTTCTTGCCAGAGGTCGAGCGTCGCCGCCTTCGTGCCGAGACCCAGTTGTTGCTGAGTCGGCACGTGGCGGCGGAGGGTGTGCCGGTGTCGTCGCCGGTCGCGTCCGCAGCGCCGGGCACGCGCAAATCCACCGTCAGGCGTACGTCTCGCGCAGCACGGTCTTGAGGATCTTGCCGCTGGGGTTACGCGGCACATCGTCGACAAACACTACCGATTTCGGGCATTTGTAGTGGGCGATCCGTTCGCGGACATAGCCGATCAGTTCGCTTTGGCTCGCGGTGTGTCCTGAGCGCAGAGCGACGCAAGCGCGCACGCTCTCGCCCCAGACTTCATCGCGCACGCCGATCACCGCGACATCGCGCACTGCCGGGTGCGTTGCGAGCACCTGCTCGATTTCGACCGGGTAGACGTTTTCGCCACCCGTGATGATCATGTCTTTGATTCGATCGTTGACGTAGAGCAGACCGGCAGCGAGGTATCCGGCATCGCCTGTTCGATACCAACCGGGTCGCCCCTCCGGGAAGGCCTGTTGCGTGGCTTGCGGATCTTTGAAGTAACCGTCGAAATTCTGGCAGGACCTGACCCAAATCTCGCCGACGGCTCCTTCGTCGCAGATTGCGCCGCTGCGCGGATCGACGATGCGGACCTCGAAGTGAACGCCGAGTTGGCCCGCAGCCTTGAGGATCTCGGGGTTGTCGAGGCCACGACGATGATCCTCGGGCTGCAGCAGCGCGATGCACCCGGACGATTCGGTCATGCCATAGACCTGGCGCAAATCGCAGGGCAGCGTGCGCACGCATCGCGTCAGGAGTTCGAGAGAGATCGGCGAGCCGCCGTAAGCGATGCACTGCAGACTGCGCAGATCAGTATTTTTGAAGGCGGGGCTGCCGATGATGGCGCCAAGCATGGTCGGTACCATGAACGTATCGGTCACGGCATAGCGCGCAATGGCGTTCAAAAAATCCGTGGGTTCGAAAGCGGCACGAGTGACGACCGTGCCGCCGAGACCCAGCACCCACAATGCATTGACCAAGCCGGACACATGGAAGGTGGGCAAGACGTTGAGATGTACGGTCTCGGTGCCCTTGAGGCCGAAGGGAGTGGTCCAGTACTCGATGTGGGCAATCACGCCCTCGTGGGTCACGGAGACGGCTTTGGGTCTGCCGGTGGTGCCCGACGAGAACATGCAAAACGCCACGGATCCGCGCGGTATTGGCGTACCGGGATCCGCCGCGCTCTGTTGCAGGAACCAGGATTCGAAGTGCGTCGTTGGCTCTTTGCCGTCGACGTGCAGCACCAACATCTGCTCGGCGAGCGCGAGTTCGGCGAGGCCCTCGGCGACGCTGGCATCGGTCACGAGCACTTTGGGATCAACGAGGCGGATGGCGTAATCGAGTTCGCCGGGCTTGAGTCGCCAATTGAGCGGCACTGAGATCGCGCCGCACTTGGCGGCGGCCACCGACAACAAGAGACATGCACCAAGGCTGCGGGTCAGGCAAGCGACCGTGTCGCCGACCGCGACTCCCGATTCGATCAGGCCATTGGCGATCTGGTTGGTCGCATGGTCGAGTTGCCCGAATGTCCACTCGCGATCAGGTTCGATGAACGCTTTGCGATCGGCTGATTTTTTGGCCTGTACTCGGATGATGTCGGCGATGGAATCGAGCTGCACGAGCGTGATCTCCTTTGCGGCGTTGAACTTTGAAGACTGCGAATCGCGGATCTTGAGTGTCCCTCAATAAACTGCAGCAAGTCCAGCCGCAGCGAGGCGACTTTCCGAAAACAGGGTGCTCTTGCCGAACAGCGAGCCGATGAGTTCCACGGCCATCCGTCCGGTGCGGTTGCAAACGTCAAAGGCCGGGTTCAGTTCCATGATGTCCAGCGAGCCGAGGCAACCGGTGTCCGCGATCATCTCCATGCACAATTGGGCTTCGCGGTAAGTCGGGCCGCCCGGCACAGCGGTGGCCACGCCTGGGGCGAGTTCGCCATCAAGGAAATCGACATCGAGACTGACGTGAAGATGTGTGTTCTCGTCGAGGTCGGCGAGCGCCCGCTCCATCACGGCACGCATGCCGATCTCATCGATCGTGCGCATGTCGAAGACGGTCACACCGTACTGTCGTAACAAGGTCCGCTCGCCGCGATCGACGCTGCGAATGCCGATCTGCCTGATTTGCTCGGGCGACAACCGCGCGCGCCCGTCCCGGAGGCCGACGAGTTCCGCGGGGCCGAGCCCGCACAAGCAGGCGACGGGCATTCCATGCAGGTTGCCGCTCGGTGACAACTTAGACGTATTGAAGTCGGGATGGGCATCGAACCACAACACCAGAAGACGTCGATCCAGGCGTCGGCAGTGCTCGACAGCTGCCGCGATCGAGCCTATCGCCAGCGAGTGATCGCCGCCCAGTAAAATGGGCACTTGACCATCGGCGAGAGCACGCGAGGTTGCCGTATGGACCTCGCTCACCCACGCTGCGACCTCGGCCAGGTGTCGGTGTCCGGCCACGGGGTCACGCTCCGGGTTGTTGGGCCCACTCAGATTGCCATAGTCCTCGATCTCGATACCCAGAGTGCGCAGCGCTCGCTCAAGTCCTGCGACTCGCAAGGCATCGGGCCCCATCGATGCGCCCCGCGCGCCGCCACCGACGTCAGTCGGTGCGCCGATCAATGCCGCCCGTGCCTGCGCGGTTGATGATTTCATGCGGCCGTGCGGGTGGTTTGCGCGACACGCAGCAAGGAATGTAGGTCTTTCGGATCATGCAGACTCGGGATCAGATCGATTTGGCAGCCGTCGCCAAAGCGGCGGTGCAGACGGTGCAGGTAGCGCAGTGCAGAAAAGTCTTCGAGCGCAAAGCCGACCGAGTCAAAGATAGTGACCTCTGCGCTCGAGGTTCGGCCGCTCGCTCGGCCACTCAGTACCTCACTGAGTTCGGTTACTCGGAACTCTGCGGGCAACTGCTGGATCTCGCCCTCGATGCGTGACTGAGGCTCGTACTCGACGAACACGCGCGCATCGGCGCGCAGCAGAATACGCGCATCAAGTTCGGTCTTGCCCGGGCAGTCGCCGCCCACCGCATTCAGATGCATGCCGGGCTCGATCATCTCCGGCGTGAGGATGATGGCCTTGCGCTTGTCGGCGGTGACTGTGGTCACGATATCGGCACCGCGCACGGCCTCGTTCACGCTCGCGCAGCGGATCACGCTCAAACCGGACAACGCGAGGGCCGCAAGATTGGTTGCCAGTTTGTCGGTGGCTAGCGGGTCGGTATCGAACAGCCGAAGTTCACGAATTCCGGCGAGCGCATGGAAGGCAACCGCCTGAAACTCGCTCTGCGCTCCGTTGCCGATCAGCGCCATGCTGCGGCTCTCGGGGCGCGCGCAGAGGCGTGCAACCAGCACCGAAGTTGCCGCGGTGCGTAATGCGGTGGTCACCGTCAACTCCGACAACAGCAGCGGATAGCCCGTCGCCACGTCCGCGAGTACGCCGAAGGCCGTTACTGTGAGCAGCCTTTTCGCAGTGTTGCCCGGATGACCATTGACGTATTTGAAGCTGAATTGCAGGCCATCGCTCGCCGGCATCAACTCGATGACGCCAACCTGTGAGTGACAGGCATAGCGGGGGGATTTCTCGAACTCGTGCCAGCGGCGAAAGTCGGTTTCGATTTCGGTCACGAGCCCTTGCAGGAACGATTTCATGCCGGTGCGCGCGACGAGTTCGCGTATGCGATCGGTACCGATGTAGTCCATACTTGTGTTCTCCTCTACTACCGAACCAGTATGTGTTTCCCGGACGACCAGTCGATAGCCGAAGAAATGATCGGTTTCGATGATTTTTTTAACAGAATCACCAATCCGTCAGTACATAGTGATCAAAGATCATGCAGGGCATGCCACTCGACGAGCTGGACAAACAGTTGATTTTCGCTCTGCGCCGTGATGGTCGAGCATCGGTTGCTGCGCTGGCCAAAAACTTGGGCGTAGCCCGTGGCACGGTGCAAAACCGCATCGCGCGTCTCGAGGGGGCGGGCGTCATCATTGGCTACTCCGTTCGCTTGAAACCGCAAGTCGAGGAAGAGAGCCGCGTACGCGGTCTCATGATGATCGAGGTCGAGGGGAATCGCGCCGGCGCCTTGCAGCGAGCTTTGCTTGGCGACCCGGCGATTACGCGACTGCACACTACGAACGGTCGTTGGGATTTCGTTGCCGAGGTGCGCGCCGACAGCCTCGAAGAATTCGATCGGGTGTTGGCGCGCGTGCGCTTGCTCGAGGGCATTGCCAACACGGAGACCAATCTGCTGCTCTCGACCCACAAAATCTAGAGCTCAGTACAACCCCAACGCAGACTTCGAGGAGACACCGATGAGCAAAATTGCAGGCGGATGTTTGTGTGGCGCGGTCCGTTACAGCACGGACGCAGCACCATTGATGACCGCGGTGTGCCATTGCAAAAACTGTCAGCGACAGTCCGGCACGGCGTTTTCGGTCGTTGTCGCCGTGCCCAAAGGTGCGCTGATCTTTGAGGGCCGCGAGCCTGACTCTTATGTCGACACCGGTGACAGCGGGCTTGCCGTGAATCGACGCTTTTGCGCAACGTGCGGTTCACCTGTTTTCTCGGAACCCGCTGCGACACCGCAGATGGATTGGCTGAAGGCCGGGACGCTCGATGACACCTCGTGGATACAGCCACAGGTCAATGTCTGGTGTGAGTCGGCGCAGCCTTGGGTGCAATTGGACGACGCACTGCCGTGCGTACCGCGCAATCCACCTCTTGGCTGACCACATGATGCAGCCGAATGGTTTGCAGGGGCCGAGCGCCCTGGCAATCTTCATTGTTGCCGCGCTCTTGTCGGCACTGCCCTGTGTGTCGAGTGCGGCCGGCGTGAGTGCAGACAAGCCTGCACTCAGGTTCGAGCAACAGCGCGTGACCATGAAGGATGGGACCGCGGTTGCGGTGTGCCTTGCCAAGCCGCCGGGCTCACGGCGCGGACAGCGTTTCCCCGTGCTGTTGACGACCGATGCCTACGCGGGACCCTGTGGATCTTTCGGCCGTGCGTGGTACGAAGACTTTGTGCGTGCCGGTTATGTGGTGGCCTATCTGCACGTACGCGGGACCGGCAATAGCGACGGCACCTTGCCCGACAAGGAGTATTCCGAGCACGAACTCGACGACGCCGTCCAAATGATTGACTGGCTCGCTCGGCAACCATGGTCGACGGGTCGCCTCGGAATGTTCGGCACGTCATGGAGTGGCTTCAACTCGATGTTGATTGCCGCCCGACAGCCGCCCGCGCTGCGCGCCATCGTGGTCAACGTGGGCACCGACAATCTCTACCACGAGGACGCGCGTTTCCCGAGTGGCATCTTCCACATGGACGATTACATCGTCGCGGCAGATGTCATGCTGCTCACGCCACCTGCGGGTCGCGATCCTTTCGACGAAACTCTGCTGCGGCAGCGCTTCGATCAGCAGCCTTGGAGTCTCACCTACCTTCGCGAGCAGCGAGATGGCGAGTTGTGGCGCCGCAGTCAGCGGCGGCAAGAAAATCCGCGGGCTGGCGATGTCCCGACGATGATGATTGGCGCGTGGCACGATCCCTACCGCGATGCTGCCTTGCGCGCTCTCGAGTACTCGAGCGCTCCGGTGCGAACGGTGATCGGTCCGTGGAATCACAGTACCGATTTCCCCGGGCCGAGCGCCGAGCTGGGGCGGTTGGCCATCGAGTGGTGGGATCATTTTTTGAAAGGCACGCGGAACGGCGTGCTTGAGCGACCGCAGGTCTATGCATACATGCGTCGACCTTACGCGCCCATCATCACGCGCTCGATGATTCCCGGGGAATGGCGCGCGTTCGATCGCTGGCGCGATGCGCCCATCGAAGCGCAGCGCTGGTCGCTCAATTCCGACCGCTCTGTCGGCCTTGCAGCGGGCGCAGCGGGCGCGCATCAGTTGCGCATGATTGCGAGCACGGGCGTCGCGGCAGGACTCGGCTGGATTGACGTCGCGCCCGATCAGCGCGCGGGGGATGCGACAGCGCTCTTCTATGAGACTGCGCCGTTCGTTGCCGAGCTGCAAATTCTTGGTCGGCCGATGGCGCAGCTCATCACTGCCATCGATGCAAAACGCGGCAATTGGTTCGTGAAGCTCTCCGACGTCGCACCGGATGGCACAACGACGCTGATCACCGGTGGTGCGCTCAATGGCGCGCATCGCGAATCTTCCGTCGAACCCTCGGCAATGGCGCCCGGCGCGCGGTATGCGCTGACTATTCCCTTGCTCGCTACATCCTGGATCTTTCAACCCGGACATCGGCTGCGGATTTCCATCGCCAACGCCTTGTTTCCGTCCTTTTGGCCCTCGGCGGAATCTTTGACGATGTCGCTTGCGGTAGGTGAGGGCGGTTCCACGTTCACCCTGCCGATCATCGCCCCGCAGACTGCGGCGTCGGCCGCGCAGGCGGCTGCGGCGGTCGGTAGCCGCAACGTTACCGTCAACGAGGCGGAAGCCGAAGATACGGGCGCGAGCCGCTACGCCTGGAATGGACCCGTGCGCAGCGGCTATAGCCGTGACGACATTGCGGCCACGACCACAGTGTCGCGTGGCTACCAATGGCAAAGTCCGGACGGCGAGGACGTCAGCGTCGAGTTCACGGTAGATGATGACGATCCTGCGCGCTCGAGTTTCGTTGGACGAGCCGCATTCAAAAACGAGTGGCAAGGTCAGCAAGTCGAATGGCGGGGTACGACCGAAGTTCGCAGCGACGCGACCGCGTTCGAGTATCGACACTTTCGTCAGTTGTTGCGCGATGGCAGAGTTGTCCGTGAGCGTGAATGGAAGGAGCGCGTACCGCGGGATCACCAATGAAAAAAATGCTTCTGCTTGTCTTGGCATGGGTTTTCGTCGCGGGCACCACGGTGGTCGCTGCACCCACGATTTCTTTGCGCGCGGTTGAGCCGTCAGTCTGTCCCATCGAGATCGCACAATCGATCGCTGCGCGAGCAAGCTGCGGAAAACTCACCGTGCCCGAAGATCGGCGGCTCGTCGGCGGCCGCACCGTCACCTTCGACTTCGTCATGCTGAGTCCGGAACAACCCGTCGAGGGTCGCGATCCTTTGTTATTCGTCATGGGCGGCAACGGATCCGGACTCAAGATGCTGCGGCGCCAGTCGCGATTGGTAGCCAATATTTCGCGACACGATACCGTGATCATTGCCGATCATCGCGGTTCAACACCTTGGGGCAGGCCGGATATGTCCTGCCCCGAGTACGCCGAGGGGCTCGATGCCGCCGTGCCGGGCGCTGACCCGATCAAGGTCGCAGTCTGCCGCAAACACCTTGACGAGCGTCTTGACGTCAATCGCTACGGCCCCTACGAGGCAGCGCAGGATCTACGCGATCTTCGCTTGGCGCTCGGTGTGTCGCGCTGGAACGTGTACGGCGTTTCCTACGGTACGACGATCGTTCAGCGCTTGCTCGGTCTCGACGCCGCAGCGATCAGTGGCATCGTGTTTGACGGCATGTCGGGCATCGAGAACAACGCGTTCGCGGATTCTTTCGTGCTCGACCCTTTGCTTGACCTCTTCGATGATTGTTCGTCATCGACGGAGTGCCACCGCGCGTTTCCGGCTTTTGAACAGCAGTTGGGTCAAGTGGTAGCGAGACTCGAGCAGCAGCCCCGACGAATCGGTGGCGAGCTCGTATCGAATGTCGAGTATCTGGCGCTGATTCGTCACGCGATGACCGACCCCGATCGTCGCGGCCGAATTCCGCTCGCCGTGGCGCGCAGCGCTCGCGGCGACTATCGCGCGTGGACGAGTCTGCGTGTGCCCGACGAACCGAAGGGGCCCGGCGGCAAAGATCCTGCCTTGACCTGGCCGAGTTCCGTCTGTCGCGACGAACATCCGCGCAGCAATGATCCAGATCGAAAACAGCCTGCACGCCGTGCCGTCAGCGAGGCAGTCCGACGCGGCGCTCGCATGGTATCGGGCGAGTCTTGGGATTGGTCGACGTATTGTCCGCGCATGGGATTCAAAAAAAGCGATCCCGAAACGCTGGTGATACCCGAATCGAATGTTCCCGCCCTGATGCTGGTCGGTCAGCTTGATCTGGTCACGCCCAAAACCTGGAGCGATCAAGTGAGCCGCTCGCTGAGCGATGTGCGCACGGTCGTATTCCCGAAGACCGGCCACTTTGTCCTGCTGCGTCAACTTGATTGTGCCGCTGATCTGATCCGCGGCTTCTATGCTGACAACAAAGCCCGGCTCGACACGCGCTGCGTCGAGAGCTTGCCGAAAACGGCCTGGGCGACGGGCGCAACAGCACGGCCACGTCAATGACCAGATCACTGCAGGGCCGCACCCTGTTCATCACGGGCGCGTCGCGTGGCATTGGTCTCGCGATCGCCTGTCGCGCAGCGCGTGATGGCGCGAATATCGTTATCGCTGCGAAAACCGATACCCCGCATCGTACCCTACCAGGCACCATCTACTCCGCAGCGGAAGAAGTCATCGCGCACGGCGGCCGCGCGCTGCCGTTGGTGTGCGACGTCCGCGACGAAAAACAGGTGGCTGCCGCGATGGCGCGAGCCGCTGAAGAGTTTGGTGGCATCGACATTCTGGTCAACAACGCGAGCGCGGTGCGTCTGACGGGTGTCGAAGCGACCCCGATTCACCGCTTCGATCTGATGCACGCGGTCAATACGCGCGGCAGCATGATTGCACTGCAAAAAGCCCTGCCTTATCTGCTGCGCTCGACGAATCCGCATGTGCTGTCGCTGTCGCCGCCACTTACCATCGAAGAGCGCTGGTTCGCGCCGCACGTCGCGTACAGCATCAGCAAATACGGTATGAGCCTTCTTGTGCTGGGTGCCGCAGCCGAATTGCGTGGGCGAGTCGCGGTGAATGCGCTTTGGCCACGGACTGCTATTGATACCGCGGCCATGAACGAAATTGGTCGGCGCATGGAGCTCGGGCCGTTACGTTCCCCCCGAATTATGGCAGATGCTGCGTGGTACATCCTCACCCAAGATCGAAATGCGGCGACCGGCCGCTTCTTCGTTGACGATGAGGTTTTGCGGGAGAACGGCGTGAACGATCTGTCGGTCTATGCGCCGTCGGGAGTGGCCGACCTCGATCTGACGCCCGACCTCTTCGTGCCCAGCCTGCGCGAGCTCGCAGCGACTGCCGAGGAGAGCGCAAAATCTTAGGTGTCTCGGGAGGGTGCTTCGACCTCCGGCTCCCGCGGATGCCGCACATCTTTCGGTCGGATGCCGAAATGCGCCTTGAAGGCCGAGGCGAAAGTCCCCTGATGTTGATAACCGACGGCTTCGGCAACCTTGCTGATCCGGATTCTTTTGTCGCGCAGCAGATGCAGCGCATGCTGCATGCGGCACTCATGGCCATATTCGAAGATGGTGTGACCAAAGAGCGCCTTGAATCCGCTTTTTAGTTTGGTTTCATTGATCGCAAGCTCGCGCGCCAGCGAGGCGATGGTGGGCGGTGGACTGAACTTGCTGGCCAGAATCTCTCGCGCCTTGTGGAAGCGACCGACATCAACCTCCGAAAACTGCTGAATCGCGGCATCTTCAAGTCTGCCAAAGGCGGCGATGCACAGGGTCAATAGCTCGAGGGTTTTGGCCTCGGCGTAGGGCAGTCGCAGCAGTCCAGTGACTGCGTTGTTCATCAGTGCGGACGCGCACTCAATGATTTCGGCAGTGACCGTCAATCTGCAGTAGCTGAAGTCGGGCGCCGAGGCTGTCAGCAGCTTGATCGCCTGCTGCGGCAACATGTCGCGGTCGGTGACCAAATTCTCGAGCAGAAACTGCGGAGAGCAAAACAGCGTTACCGAGCGGGCGATGGGGGCTGCCGGAAAGTAGAGGCGTAGCGAGGTTCCGCGGGGCTGAAAGCGAGCACCGAGATGTGGACAATGAAAATGGACCGGATCGCCGACGCCCACGCCGGCAATGAATTCCCCCGCAAGCTGTATGCGAAAAGAAATCAGATTTTCGCCGGGTGCCCGCTCCAGTCGCGGACCGACGTTCTGCAGATCCTCGATGACGACACGAATTTGATCGCGGACAGAAAAAAGTTCGTATCGACCTGAGGCGTTCGGCAAATTGCGGTCGATCAAAAACCGTTTGATGCCGCGTTCCGTGTTGCCCTCGACCCGCGAGGTATGCGGCGAGGTCCAGGCGTTCTCAAAGGCCTGTGAGAGTCTGCCGTTAGGCCCCGCCAAAAGGGTTCGGATAAAGCCATCCGTCAGATTCTCTGTCGCAGCACTCGAGCGCGAGGGTGCAGCGCGTGTGGTGGCAGAAGTTCGTTTCATGAGGCGCAGGATGCAGCGATAAAGTTGCCATTTCAATTGCGTGACCACGGCGGCGGGTCATCATTTAAAGATTCGGACGCTTGTTTTGCGAAAGCGGGCGGGTCGCTTGGCGTGATCGGTCAGCAACGCGGGGATTGGGTGATGATATCGGTCCGTCCTTAATCGAAAGCGTTTGTCTATGAAGATCGATATTTTCAACCACATCTGGCCGCAGGCTTATTTCGAGACCGTGAAGCGCGTCGTACCGCGATTTCTGGATATGGGCAAGCGTGTGACCAGCGTGCCGATGCTGATGGATCTCGATATTCGTTTTCGAGTGATGGACGCTTTCGAAAACTACTATCAGGTGTTGTCGTTGTCCTCGCCGCCCGTCGAGGTACTCGCGCCCACCGCAGAGGATGCCGCCACCCTCGCGCGCGTAGCGAATGACACGGTTGCAGATGCCTGCGCGCGCCATCCCGACCGGTTTCCCGGTTTCATCGCTACTCTGGCGTTGACCGATGCAGAGACGATGGTCACCGAGGCGGAGCGAGCGATCGAGTCGCTGGGCGCCGTCGGGGTCCTCATTTACACCAACGCCGCCGGTCGTCCGATAGATGGACCGGAATTTGAACCTCTCTATGCACGCATGGCGCGGTACGGGTTACCGATCTGGATTCATCCGACCCGGACCGCTGCGATGTCCGACTACCCCAGTGAGCCGCGTTCGCGATTCGAAATCTGGTGGACGCTGGGCTGGCCGTACGAGACGACAGCGGCGATGGCGCGCCTCGCGTTTTCGGGGGTGCTTGACCGCTACCCCTCGTTGCAGTTCATCACTCATCACGGCGGTGGCCTTGCGCCAATGCTTGAGGGAAGACTTGGACCGGGATGGGATCAGATGGGCACGCGAACCTCCGACGAGGATTACTTTGCGTTGCTCAAAAAACTCAAGCATCGGCCGCTCGATTACTTTCGCATGTTCTATGCCGACTCCGCGCTGTTTACCGCCGCGGGCGCAACACGGTTGGCGCTCGAATTCTTCGGAGAAGATCGTTTTTTGTTTGCCTCGGATGCGCCCTTCGATCCGGAACAGGGTCCGATGTACATCCGCGAGACCATTCGTATCCTCGATGAGTTGGAGATCACCGAGACGGCACGGCGCAAAATCTATTCTGGCAATGCGATGGCCATGCTGAAACTCGAAAACACGGGTGGCAAACTCCGACGCAAGGCTCTCGCTGACTTCGCTGCGGCTGCGAGTTGAGTAGGCGACGTCCCCTATGAAAGTGCTGATCGCCGGTGCAGGATTGGGTGGCTTGACGGCTGCTGCTTGCCTGTTGAAGCGAGGACACGAAGTTCAGGTCTTCGAGCAATCGACCGAACTCGGTGACGTGGGCGCCGGCATTCAGTTGAGCGCCAATGCCGTCAAGGTTCTCAAGCACCTTGGTTTGGCCGAAGAGCTCGATGCGGCCTCGGTTCGACCGCTGGCGTACGAGTTTCGCAGGTTCGACACCGGCGAAATCCTGCACCGAGTTCCGCTCAACGAAAACGACACGCATGAGCGCACCCATGGCACGCCGTACTACCACGTGCACCGCGGCGATTTGCATCGAATGTTGGCAGCCGAGGTGCAGCGACTTTCGCCGTCATGCATTCACTTGGGTGCCCGCACTACGGACTATGTCGAGACGATGTCCGAGGCGCGAATTCGTCTCGCCGATCAGCGCGAATTCGTCGGTGATGTGTTGGTGGGAGCCGATGGCATCAAATCGGCGGTCCGAACCCGGATCATCGGGGCCGCGGAGCCGCGATACACCGGGCAGGCCGCATGGCGCGTGATTGTTCCGGCTGCGAAACTTCCGCCCGATATCATGCCGCGGGTGGTGACTGTATGGTGCGGCCCAAAGAATCACGCGGTCATTTATTACGTGCGTGGCGGGACGATGCTCAATTTCGTGGGTTGTCACGAGCGCGACTGGGAAGAGGAGTCCTGGACTTCCCGGCGCCCATGGGTCGAGTTGCAACGCGATTACCAGGGCTGGCATCCGACTGTTCAGACCATCATCAATGCGATGGATCACGACCAATGTTTTCGTTGGGCTCTCAACAGTCGTATCCCCCAAGAGCGCTGGAGTTCCGAACGGGCCACTTTGCTGGGTGATGCCGTGCACCCGACACTGCCGTACATGGCGCAGGGCGCAGTGATGGCGATTGAGGATGCCGCTGTGCTCGCTCGCTGCCTTTCAGGTGACGAGCGGATTGCCGATGCGCTCAAGCGCTACGAGAGAAACCGCGCACCGCGCACCGCGCGCATTGTTCGTGAATCTGCGGAGCACGGCGAGCTTTTTCACATTACCGATGCCTCGGAAATGCGCGAAGCCTTCGTACGCAAGGATATAGCCCGGTCGCGACGCGAATGGTTGTACTGTTACGATCCGCTGACCGTTGCCCTAGACTGAAGTCTGCCTCGCAGAGGTTCCCCCATGTCCGGTTCGTCCGTTTCCGACAGTGATCAAAGAAAAGAGTTCTATGATCGCTTGGCGAAGCGCTCTTTGTCGCCGCTTTGGTTGTCTCTCGCTGCGCTGGTCACCAAGCAACCCGGTAGCGGGTGCCGACCAGCCTCTTGGCATTACGCGGATTTGCGTACCCTCCTCATGGAGGCCGGCGAACTCGTGTCCGTCGAAGAGGCGGAGCGTCGCGTGCTGGTGCTCGAGAACCCGGCTTTCTTTGGCCAGTCGCGGATCACCACCTCCCTCTATGCCGGGCTGCAGCTTGTGCTGCCGGGCGAACGCGCTCGAAGTCACCGCCACACCCAAAGCGCGCTGCGCTTCGTGTTGGAGGGGCGGGGCGCGTATACAGCAGTCGATGGTGAGCGCACGCTCATGCGGCCCGGGGACTTCATCATCACGCCCGCTTGGCAGTGGCATGATCACGGCAACGATACCGACGACCCTGTCATTTGGCTCGACGGGCTCGATATCCCGCTGGTGCAGGCGCTCGACGCCTCGTTTGCCGAGCAGTTGGGTGTGGTTGAGCAAACCCTCTCTCGACCCATCGGTGACAGTTTGGCCCGCTTCGGAGCAAACCTTCTGCCGGTCGATCACGAGCGAAAATCTTTGACCTCGCCCATCTTCAGTTATCCTTACGAGCGTACTCGCGAGGCGCTGGAGACGCTGCGTCGCAATGGTGATGCCGATCCCTGGCACGGGTACAAAATGCGTTTCGTCAACCCGGTGACCGGCGGCTTCGCCATGCCCACCATCGGCACGTTCATGCAGTTGCTCCCTAGCGGTTTCGAGTCGAAGGTTTACCGCAGTACGGATGCCACCGTCTTCTGTCCTGCCGAGGGTGAGGGGCGCACCTTCATTGGTGATCATGTTGTCGACTGGTCGGCACGCGATGTATTCGTGGCTCCAAGTTGGGCGACCGTGCGTCATCATGCCGCGACCGATGCGGTGCTGTTTTCGTTTTCCGACCGGCCGGTGCAGGTGGCGACAGGCCTTTTTCGTGAAGAGAGGATCTCTTGAAATACATCATTACCCCACCCGAGCAGGCCGTAGTTGCCATCGAGGGCAGCGACAGTGTTTTTCCGGTCCGTCGTGTGTACTGCGTCGGGCGTAATTACGAGGCACACGCGCGCGAGATGGGCAAAGACCCCACGCGCGAACCGCCATTCATGTTTCAAACGCCGGCCGATGCCGTGGTGCCCAATGGTTCCGTCATCGACTACCCGCCGCAGACGCAAAACTTTCACCACGAAATCGAGTTGGTCGTTGCCATCGGCAAGGGTGGCGTCGACATCGCCGCCGCAAACGCCCTCGAGCACGTGCTCGGTTATGCGGTCGGAGTCGATCTCACCCGCCGCGATCTGCAATTGGCCGCGCGCGATGCCGGTCGTCCTTGGGAGTGGGGCAAGGCTTTTGATCGCTCGGCACCGTGCTCGGCGATCGTGCTTGCCGAAAAACTGGGTCACCCCAGCCGCGGTCGGATTTGGTTGTCAGTCAACGGTACCCTTCGTCAGGACGCCGCTATCTCGCAACTCATCTGGTCCGTGCCCGAGATAATCGCCTTCGTTTCCCGCTCCATGGCGCTCGCGCCGGGGGACCTCATCTTCACGGGCACACCCGCCGGCGTCGGGCCGCTGCTTGCCGGGGATGTGGTCACTGGCGGCGTCGACGGCATCGGCACGATCGAGATTCAGATCGCTCCGCCAGCCTGATGTTGAGCGTTCCTCTAGAACGGGCAGGCTAGCGCTGAGCGGTTTTCGGCGGTAGTGTAGTGGATCGAACGGCTGTCAGGCATTTACGTCGGATCAGTTAAGAATCAGGCCATTTTCGTAAAACCACTCCGTTTCACGCCTGTGTACAAATGGAGGTTGGGGAATCCAAAGCCCAGCCTACCAAGGGGGAATCATCAATGCGCAAGCTCTCACGCTCTGCCTCACTCGCTACACGCTCGTTGTCATTCGCCATCGGCCTGACCCTGCTGTCCGGGCAGATCGCCCAAGCGCAACAAGAGGGCTTGGACGAAATCATCATTACCGCGACCAAGCGAGACGTCAGTCTGCAAGACGTCGCCATTTCCGTCTCCGCGGTAACGACCGAGCAACTCGAGAGCATGGCCATCAAGCGTTTCGATGACATCGAACTGCCGGCTATCCACATCGGCCAAGGTGGCGCCAACGATGCGCTCTTCATCCGCGGTATCGGTTCGGGTTTTGCCACCGGGTTCGATCAGTCGGCACCCATTTATATCGACGGTGTTTGGTTCGGCGTCGCGCAGTCGCAGCGCCTCGCGTTCCTCGATGTGGCGCAGATCGAAGTGCTCAAAGGTCCGCAGCCGACCTACCTCGGAAAAAATGCCATCGCCGGCGCCATTGCCATCGTTGGCGCCCGGCCGACCAAAGAGTTTTCGGCCAACGTCAGCGCAAGTTACGAGTTCGAAGCCGAGGAGCGAGCCATTTCGGGCAGCATCTCGGGGCCGATCGGTGATCGCGTGCGCATGAGGCTCGCTGCCAAGAATACCGAGATGAAAGGTTATATGGATAACCTGGGCACGAACAAGAAAAACCCGGCGATCAAAGATTCAGCCGGGCGTATCAGTGTCGAAGCGGATCTTGCCGATAACCTGCAACTTTTTGCCAAGTATGAATCGCTGAGCTACAAGCAGAGCGGTCGCTTCACGCAGTTGCTCAAGTGTTTGCCAACGGCACCGCGTAATGCGGCGGTCGAAGATTGCGTGTTTGACCTGAAGCGCGCCGTGACGTACACGCCGGCCTCGTTCCAACCGGCCGCAGACCCCTTCTTTTTTGGCAATGGCCCCGAGGAACAGGATCTCTCGCTCGACAATGGCTTGGTCCGTCTCGATTGGGACTCTGGCCCCGCAGCGGTCAGCCTGTTGATCGGGCACTACACCCAAGACAACTACTTCGCGCTGAAGCCCGATCACAATGTTTTGCAACGGAACGCCATTGAAAATAGGCAGCGGGTGAAGCTCGACAGCCAAGAGCTTCGCGCGGCCTCGAAAGGGGATGGCGCCCTGTCGTGGTTGGCGGGCGTCTATTTCGACAAACAGCGAAATGAAGCTCGCGCGCGGCAGATTATTTTGGCGCCTATGGCGATGGCGACTGACAGCAGCTCGGTCCAAGATGCCAAGACGTCGTCGGCCTTCGCCGAGTTGGCTTACGAATTCACCGATCAACTCACCGCGCGCGTCGGTATGCGTTATTCCAAAGTGGAAAAAACCGGCACGATGACCGGTGATCTTTGGGCCGTGAACTCGACGGTCAAGACTCGTATCGGTCCCGCCTATCCTTTCTTGCCGCTCACCTTGTCGCGGGCTGACTCAAGCACCGATCCCGCCGTCACCCTCGAGTGGCGACCCTCCGCCGGCACAATGTGGTACGCCTCGTACCGACAGGGCTTCAAGGCGGGCGGTATCGACCTTGACATCAACACCGGTGTCATCGCCGACCTCAAGTTCCGACCGGAGCAGGTTGAATACCTTGAGGCGGGCGGCAAGATATCCTTGCTAAATGACAGGGCAAGGGTGAACTTTGCCGCCTTCCGCGGCGATTACGATGACTTACAGGTCACCCAGCTGAATGCGGAGACCGGCGACTTCCGCGTCCTCAACGCGGGCAAGGCGCGGTCGCAGGGTATCGAGCTCGACACGGCGTTCAAGGCCAGCGATTACGTCACGCTCTCGCTCGCCCTGACCAAGCTGGACTCCAAATACCTGACATTCCAAAAGGCACAGTGCTGGCAAAACCCGACGCAGACTGCGGCCCAAGGGTGCCTGCAAATTGGCGCCGTGGGCGGGGTGCCGATCTTTGGACAGGACCTCTCCGGTAGAGCCACTTCGTTTGCCCCGGAACTCTCGGGCACCCTTGGGGTGGATGTTCGCTATCCAACCGGGTTCACCTGGTTCGGCGATGCGGTGCAGTTCCGTGCCATGGCCTCCATGTTCTACACGGACGACTTCAACACCAACTTTGACGCCGACCCGAACACGGCTCAAGAGAGTTACCAAAAGTATGACGCGCGACTCGGGTTTGCAGCCGAGGATGGTTCGTGGGACGTCGCGCTGTCCGGGCGCAATCTTTCCAATGAGTTGACCTCGCACTGGATTGCCAATGCGCCGTCGGCGGGTCAAGCGAAGTTTGCGCAGACCGATCGACCGCGTGAGATCACGCTGCAACTGCGTTTCGCTTTCTAAGGTATTTTCAAGGCTTGCCGGCGTGCCCTGAGTGCTCAGGGCACGCCGCGCAGTTGTCGCAGCACCGCCGAGGCACGGCCCTCGTCAAACGGCAACATTCTTTGCTCGATCGCGTTCGTGAATCCACGTAGACGGGCTGATCGAACATCGCGTACCTCTGCCGCTTCATCCGCCGCGCGCAGCTGGCGAAGCTCATGACTGGCAAAGGCGCTGGCGGACTCCAAAAATAAGGTTTGATCCTGCAGCGACAGAGCGGCGGAGGCCCGCAAGATCAGTAGATCACTGGTCGGTTGCAGAGCGATCATCCGATCGACCAGTTCGAGCGCCGCCCGCAGATTCGCGTTACGGTCGGCGCTGTCCAGTCTCGTACGCCACTCGACGCGAAGCTGCATGGCTTCGCGGAACCAGTCGTCGGTGCTCGAGGACTCCGCCAAGCGACCATCAAGATCTCGAACCGCTTGCCAGTTGCCTTCACTGGCCTCGCGCCAGCCTGCGATCACGGCGCGGGCCGAGGCCGGCAGACGGCGCGCCATCGCAGCCTGCTGCGGTTGCTGCTCGAGTTTTTGAGCCGTTTCCAGCAGCCGCGGCCTTAATGCCGCAAAAACGAGATCAGCATCGTCGGGGAAGCGTTGCGCTGCGAGCTCGCGGACCGACGCAGCTTCAGTCGCTTTGCCTGCGGCCTCGAGCCCCATGGCGAGGGTATATGCACCAGCTGCATCGTCTTGATGAAAGCGCGCGAACCGGGCGGCAAGCTCGGCGAATCCAAGCAGTACCATTTGCCCGCCGACGTAACTTCGATCCAGCGTTAGACGACGGAAGGCATTTTCGTGACGATCGAGGGTTGAGCTGTCTTGTGCAAACAATTCGTCGAGTCGTCGCAGCGATATGCCACCGCCCGCCGGCGAACTCCGGGTCGCGAGCAGATTTTGGTTATCCGTGACGAGTCGGGCTCCGGCTGCGAGCTGTCGCAGTTGGCCATCGGTCGCAGCGAGACAAACCGCAAGATCTTCCACCGAGTTCATCCCCGCCGAGGCAAAGTAAAGTGGCTCGCGCCGAAGTATGGAGTTGTCCTGTGCAGCGAGCAGCTCAGGTTCAATCGCGGTATCCGAAGCGATGAACATCAGTTCGGCGGGTTCGGGTCGGTACAGACGTACCTGCGGAAAAACATCCAAGACGGTCGCGCTAATCGAGCGCAGCAGCGACTCATCGATGAACTGCGAGTTGATCCAGAGCAATAAAACGCCACCGTCCGCGAGTCGCGACTTGGCAATTTGCAGGAACTCTTGCGAGTAGAGGTTCGCTGCGCCCGAGGTCCACGGATGCGAGGGCTGAGAAACGATGATGTCGTATTTTTTTGCAGTCAGATTAAGGGCATTTCTCGCGTCGTTTTCGATCAGGCGCACGCGGGGGTCGGCGAGTGGGTCGTGCGCGCGCAGTTGCGCAAGACTTTCATTGGCCGCGATCACTTGCGGTTCGAGTTCAACGACATCCACACGCTCGAATTGCGCTGGTAACTCTTCGATCGCGACGCCTCCGCCGAGCCCGACCACCAACATACTGCGCGCGTCCGGCCGCGCGGCGATGGGCAAGGCAGCGAGCCAGCGTTGGCTATGACGCACCGTGGGCGCGCCCACGCGGCGCACGGTAGCTTCGGGCAGGCCATTGGTGCGCAGATAGAAACTGCCGTCGTCACGTTCCTTGATCAATACGGTGGCTGATCGACCAACAGCCAAAAACCGCTGTACACCCTCGGTCGAGTCATCGATCAGCGACGCATCAATGATTGCAGCGGGCAGAGACGGACGGAAAACAAGCACCGCGATCAGTGCGAGCGCACTCACCAAAGATTTTAATGACAGGCTGAGCTTGGTCATGCTCCAGAGTGCCGCCACTGCGGCGGCCAGACTCAAGGCGACGGCGAGTCGCGCAGTGCCCTCAAAAGACAAAAAGGGGATCATCCACATGCCCGCACAAATTGCGCCGCTCACCGCGCCGATGGTATTGAACGCATAAATTCTTCCGGTAGCGGTTGCAGATTCGACACCGCTATCGGCAAACAGCCGGATCAACAAGGGAAACGCCGCGCCCATGAAGAGTGTCGCCGGCAACATTGCGACGATTGCTCGAGTGGCGAGGTCGCCGGCGGCAAGATCCGGTTGCAATTGCCCCAACCATAGCTGCGCGGCAGCAGCGCAGAGGGCAACGCCAAGTTGCGATACGGCGTAGGCGGTGGCGGCAGTTTCCCGACTCAGCCGTCCAACCGACAGCAAGCTGCCAAGACCGATACCGAGCAGGAAACTCGCCAACATGGTCGAGAACGCGGCGAGGCTGCTGCCTAGCGCATGACTCAGCATCCGCGTCCACAAGACTTCGTAGGTCAGTGCGACGAAGCCGCTGCACAGGGCGAGCATCGGCAGCAACCTGGGCGGGGTGGTTGGCGGTTGTTGCACCGACAGCGTTACAAGAGGCTTGCTCGCTTGACTCGATTCAGTGCGCTCCACGCGGTAGCCGATTGCAAAGGCGATTGCAGTCACGAGCAGGTTCAAAAAAATTGCCACGAAGGTCGTCAGTTGCAGGCCGACCGACGGAATCAGCCACCAGCCGCCAGCCAGCGCGCCGGCGGCAGCGCCCAATGTATTGGCCGCGTAGAGCACCGCAATTCTTGGGCCGGTTTGCTCCGCGGAGCGCACGGCAAATCGAGCGAGCACAGGAAGCGTCGCACCCATCAAGAGCGTGGGTATCAGCAGCAGCAGGCAACTCACTGCGAAATAGACTCGCGGCAAGGCGCCGCTCGCCGAAGGGGGGTCGGGCAGGCCGCCGGCAATGCTGACGTACGCGTTACCGACCAGCGTCAATAAAATCGGCAGAATCAGCGCGCAACAGGCGATGCCGAGTTCGAGCAAACCGAAAAGACGCAGCGACCCTGCGCGACTGTCGCGCATGAAGCGTGGCACGAGAGCGGCGCCAAGAGCGAGCCCGAGCATGTATAGCGCGAGCACCACCGAAACGGCTGCCTCGGAGGTGCCAAGCACGAACGAATACTGGCGCGACCAGAGGGTCTGGTAGAGCAGGCCCGCGATACCGGAGAGAACGAAGCAGCACGCAGTCGCTGCGTAGCTCCAATCAGTTCGGGGCGCGACCGAGTTCCCAGGCGACATGTTTGCTTTGCAGGAATTCTTCGAGGCCTTGGACTCCATGCAGGCGACCGATCCCGCTCTCTTTGTAGCCACCGGTTTCGATTTCGGCTGCGAGACGGCCATGCATGTTGAGCCACACGGTACCTGCTTTGATTTTTTGTGCAACTCGCTGGGCGCACTGTAAATCGGCACTCCAGACGCTCGCCGCGAGTCCGAACCGACTGTCGTTGGCGCGACGGATGGCTTCGGCTTCACTCGAGAATCGTTGCAGGGTCAGAACGGGACCGAAGATTTCCTGGTGCAGGACCGGATTTTGCGGGTCGGTCACCTGTAATAGACCCGGGCTCAAGAATGATCCTTGGGCCAAATCCCCGGTGGGGCGCCGCGGTTCGAGCAGCGGCGTTGCCCCGGCTTTAATGGCGGCGGTCATGACCGATTCCACTCGCTCGCGACTGCGCAGGTCGATCAGCGGTCCGAGTTGGGTCGTTGCGGCCATTCCCCGGCCGATCACCATCTTGGAGAGTGCTGTAGTCAGTCGCTGTGCAAAGGCGTCATGAATGGATTCGTGCACGATCAATCGTGACGCAGCGACACATTGCTGGCCGGCCATGATCATTCCTGCCTTGATGAGTCCGGCGACCGTTCGGTCGAGATCGGTATCGGCGAACACGAGGCAGGGCGCACTACCGCCGAGTTCAAGGTTGAGCCGCTTCAGCGTGCCTGCGGCGTCAGCCATGATCTGCTTGCCGACATAAGTGCTGCCGGTATAGCTCACGACATCGACGTCAGTGGAGGCCACGAGTGCGCGTGCGCCGTCGGCGCCGCGTTCGGCAAACGCATTGACGCAGCCGGCGGGTAGCGAGGGGCAGGCAGCGAAGGCCTCGCAGGCGAGGGCGCTGGTACCTGCGGTCTGTGCCGCGTGTTTGATGACCGCGGTGCAACCCGCGGCCAAAGCCGGCCCCAGCGATCGGACCAGCAGGATCAGTGGGGCGTTCCACGGCACGATGATACCGGCGACGCCCATGGGCTCGCGGGCGATCAGCGACATTTGGCCGGGCTCGGTTTCCATCACCCGACCAAAGTTGGCGCGCGCAAGGCCCGCGTAAAACCGCAGTTCTGCCGAGGAAATCGCCACCTCATGCAAACATTCGCCAAGGGGTTTGCCGTTTTCACGACAGAGCATCTCGGCAAGTGCTTGGCGCCGCGCATCGAGCGCGTCGGCCATCTCTAGCAGGGCGCGAGCCCGTCGCCGCGGATCATTCGCCCAGGTGGAGTCCTCATACACCCGGCGTGCCGTGGCAATCGACACATCGGCTTCCGCGCGCGAGCCGTCGGCATAACGACAGACCTCAGTGCCATCGGCGGGGTCGACCGTCACAGCCTCGAGGCGACTGGCGGATTCGAGCCATTCGCCACCGATCCAGTGTCTGGCGAGGGTTTTCATCAGGGTGTGCTCCAGCGGTGAGTTTGCGTCTGGAAATGGAAACACGGAACACCCTCGCGTCGAGTAGCCGCGAAGGGATCAAGGTCCGATTCCCGAAGAAACACCCCCAAATTGCGCCGGGTACCGGGGCATAGTCCAATGCGTCGACAATCTACGCGCGGAGTAGAGGAATGGGAGTTCTAGACGGACGAGTCGTGTTGGTGACGGGCGGTGCCAAGGGTATTGGCGTCGCGTACTGCGAGGCCTTGGCCGTCGCGGGTGCGATCGTAGTGGTCGCCGACATTGTTGATCCCGAGCCCGTTGTGCAGCAGATTTGCGCGGCCACGCCGAATGCCAAGGTCCTGGGCCTGCGCTTCGATGTCAGCCTCGAAAGCGAGGTGGCTGCGGCAGTAGCGGCGGCTTGCGACTTCGCAGGTGGCATCGATGTGCTCGTCAACAACGCGGCACTGTTTGCCACCTTGCCGCCGGTCGAGGTCACCCATCTGGATGTCGATCTGTGGGACCGTGTGATGGCGGTCAACGTGCGCGGCAGCTTTCTCATGGTGAAACACGTGGTGCCGGTGATGGCCCGCCGGGGTGGTGGCAAGATCATCAACATCACCTCGGGTGTCGCGTACAAGGGTTTGCCGGGCATGGTGCACTACACCGCGAGCAAGGGTGCACTCACGAGCATGACGCGGGCGCTGTCGCGTGAACTCGGTGTACAAAATATTTGTGTTAACTCGCTGGCACCGGGCGCAGTCATGAGCGACACCATTTTGCAGAACACGGCTCATGTCGAGCGCTACCATCAATTTGCGACGCAGCAGCGCGCGATCAAGCGCGAGATGATGCCGCAGGATCTGCTCGGCGCTTTGTTGTTCCTCGCCTCATCGGCCAGTGACTTCATCACCGGCCAGACCATCGCGGTCGATGGTGGTTCGGTGAACACCTGATGGCTGCGCCGATAGCCACGCCTCGCGATAGCGTTTCGGTCGTGATCGATGAAGCACCGATTGGTCGAGAGCACGTGCGCATATTTTTGATTTGCGCCATCGTGATGTCACTGGATGGTTTTGATCTCGGTTTACTCGGCTTCGTGGTCCCGGCGATCGCAGCGGATTGGTCACTGCCGCCGTCGAGCTTCGGCTTTGCTCTGTCGGCGTCCCTGATTGGCGTGGCGTTCGGTTCGGCGATTGCCGGGTGGATGGGTGATCGGTTCGGGCGGCGCAGTGCGTTGCTCTGGATGTTTGTGGTGGGTGGCCTCGGCAGTTTGCTGACGGCCTTCTGTACCGATCTCACTACGCTTTCGGTTTGTCGCTTCATCACGGGTTTTGGCATGGGCGGCACGATTCCGAACGTGATCGCGCTGGTGACGGAGTTCGCCCCTGCGCGGCGACGAGCTTTTTTGATCGTGATGGTCTATTCGATGGCTGCGCTCGGCTCTACCGGGGCGAGCCTGATCGCAGGACCTTTGATCGCGGCATACGGCTGGGAGTCGATGTTCGTCGTCGGAGGGGTATTGCCCATGTTGGTCGGGGCGATCGTCATGTCGTCGCTCCCTGAGTCGATTCGTTTTTTGATCGCAAGCGGGCGCAATGCTGCACTCGCGAGTCAACTTCTGCGGCGCTTGAGTGGGCGTTCGGCAGAGGATCCTCTGTTGCAGCAGGCGCTGAGCGCGCAGCGCGAACGCGCGAGTGAAACCCCGACGGCTCCGCCCGCAACGCGCATGCTTTTCGCCGGGTGGTTGCAGGTTGCAACCCCATTACTTTGGGTGGCCTTCATCGGTACCCAGGCATTGGTGTTCTTCAACTCGAGTTGGTTACCGACGATCTTGCGCGATGCCGGCTTTTCGATCGAGGTGGCAATTCGGGCCACGGGTCTTTTCCACTTTGGTTCGGTATTCGGTGGGCTGGTGATTTCCTGGCTCGCTACGCGCTTTTCTTTGGCTTATCTGCTGGCGCTCTTGTATTTCCTCGCAACCGTCAGCCTGATTGCGCTTGGCTCCGGCGTTCGTGGTGATGCAGCAGCCTACGCGCTCGCTTTTTGTGTCGGCTTTACGGTGGTGGGCGCCTCGTTCTGTCTCGGTGCATTCACCTCGAGTTGCTACCCAGACACGTTAAGAGCGCGCGGGGTTGGCTGGGGCTTGGGCGTTGGGCGAATTGGTTCGATCTCTAGCCCGCTGCTTGGCGGGGCTGCGCTGGCAGCAGGTTACGGCATGGACAACATCATCACGACGCTCGCCGTGCCTGCGGCGATTTGCTGCGTGGTGATGCTGCTGGTGTCGCGCCTACGCCGCCCTCAGCCGACCTGAATATTTTCGAGGGTTTCTTTGAGGTCGCGGAGGAATACCGCCCCGGCGGCGCCGTCGAGCGCGCGATGATCGCAGGAAAGCGTCACCGACAAGACTGCGGTTGAGGAGGTCTCGCGGATTGCACCCACCGCGAGCGATGCGCATTGCGGTGCGGTGATGATGGAAGTGAACTCGCGAATGCCGTGCATCCCGAGATTCGAAACCGTGAACGAACCGCCATCGAGATCACCGTTGCCGAGCCGCCGTTCCGTCACGCGTTGACGCAGCGCTGCGAGTTCGCGACTCAATTCTTCGAGAGACAGACGATCGGCGTAGCGTGCGATTGGTGCGAGGACGCCGTCGCTCGTCGCCACCGCCACGGCGATGTGGGCGTGCTTGAAGCTCAGCAGCCCCGACTCGCTGTAGTTCGCATTGACTCGGGGGTGACGCGGCAAGACCTTGGCTGTTGCATGGACGATGAGGTCGTTGACGGAAGGAACGACCGGCGCCGC